>MGPH01000021.1:27786-36484 GCA_001797365.1 Deltaproteobacteria bacterium GWA2_45_12 | reverse complement strand
GGGGTCAAGAACAACAGGGATTTTTCTTCGGGAAAGAAAACCTGCCACTGTTTTGACAATGGAGCCATCCCCCAACATCCCGATTTTTACAGCCGAGAACTGGTTTACAGAACTCCATGACTGTAATTGCTGCTTCAAAAAAGATTTTGAAACCACCCGGGATGAAAAAAAACGCGTCTTACTTTGAACGGTAAGCGCCGTAAGAACCACAGCAGGCCAAAAACCCTTGGAGCTTACAACGGACACATCACGCACCAACCCCGCATGCCCGGAAGAATCATGACCTGCAATGATGAGTATTTGCGATGCCATAAGTCCTTCAATTCCTTATTTTTAGAGAATATCAAAGCGATTTCTGACCACGAGCTTATTAATGTCATGACATATGTATTGACATTATCACCAAACATATTCATACTCAAAACATGGCAGGCAAAACAACCCATATTCAGATGAGGGTCAGTCAAAAAGAAAAAAAAGCCCTTTATGGGCTTTCGAAAAAAGCCAAAATGGGCATGTCCGAATGGATACTGGAGCAGATTTTCCCGCCTCAAAAAGAAAAATGGCAACAGCTTGTAAAACAACTGGCTTCAAGCCAAAACCCGCAATTTGTCCTTGCAGACATTAACGATGTGCTCACAAGAACTTCCTCTCAAGAGTTTTCTAAAATAAGCTCCGAACCACCACTGGCAAAACTCACCCCCTACTGGCTTAATTATTTGGCTGCCATGGTTGAATATGCCGCTTCCATCAAAAACGTGCCTCCCCCGGAATGGATCATGACCATCCCTTCCCTGGAAAAACCTGTTTTTGGCACAGAGTTACTATCGTTACGGCTTCATCTTTTAACCCATTCTCCGGTTCCTTTTCGCAATCGAAATATTTTTATTGATTCAAGTTTGGGGGATCGCATTTAAATGCTTACAGAAAAAGATATTTTAAAATTGTTCGACTTTTTAAATGATGAGTTGAAAAAAAAATCCATCAAGGGAGAAGTCTGTTTGGTGGGCGGAGCTGTGATGTGCCTTGTATTTAAGGAACGTCCTTCCACACACGATGTGGATGGTTATTTTGAACCCGCAACACATCTACGGGAAGCCGCTAAAAAAGTGGGGCTTAAAGCCGGCTTTTCAGAAAACTGGTTAAATGATGGCGTAAAAGGTTTTTTAAGCCCCAAAGGAAAATTTCAAAACTATCTTGAATTAAGTCACTTGAAAATCTTTACAGCCAAACCCGATTATCTTCTGGCAATGAAATGTCTGGCCATGCGAATCGGGGAGGAGTTCCACGACCTCGATGATATCCGTTATCTTTTGAGGTTTTGTAATATCACAGATTACAAAGAAGCTTTGAACATCGTCACACAATTTTATCCCTTGGAACGTTTCCCTCAAAAAACCCTCTATGCCCTGGAAGAATTGCTGGGCAAAAAATAATTATTTCCCTTCAAAACTAATCCTCGGATCCACAACAACATAAAATAAATCCGATAACAACAAACCAAAAAGGGTTAAGATGGCGGAAATGGCTTCGATCCCCATGATAAGATTGTAATCCCGGCTTAACACTGCCTCAAAAGAAAGCATGCCCATACCGGGAATTGAAAAAATTTGTTCAATAATCACCGAGCCCCCCAACAAAGCCGGAAGAAGCCCCCCCATTAAGGTCACAAGGGGAATCATGGAGTTTCGGAACGCGTGCTTCCATAAAACCCTGCTCTCCCCCAACCCCTTGGCTCGGGCCGTGCGCACATAATCCTGACGAATCACTTCCAGAAAATTTGTTTTTGAAAACCGTGCAAGAAAAGCAAAACTGCCCACAACATAGGCCGTGATCGGCAACACCAAATGCCACGCCACATTGGCAAGCCATTGCCACCAGGGAAGAATCTCGGCTCCGTCAGAAACATAGCCTCTCAGCGGGAACCAATTGAAATATTCGCCGCCGGCAAAATAAACAAGCAACATGGTGGCCACCCAAAAACTGGGAAGGGAATAAAGCAAAAACAGATAAACCATCATGGCCTTGTCCCACACCGTGCCATCCTTAAGGGCCGACCACACTCCCAAGGGGATCGAAATAAAATAAATGATCAAAATGGTTAAAATATTAAGGGTAAGAGTGATGGGAAGTGCTTCAAGAATGCGGGAAAGAACAGGCCTTTTATCCTTGCTTGAAAGACCAAAATCAAGCTTCAAGATATTTTTGAGCCATTTTCCATAAAATAAGGTGTTTTTCCCAATCCAGTTAAGTGTCTTTTCAAGTTTTCCCTCTTCTGTTTTTCCTGTCCCGGCCACTTCATCAACAAAGTGTTTATACCAAGAAGGCAATTCAAGGGGATCTTCCTTGCTGGCAAGGGCCTCAGCTAACGCCTGGGGGGAAACTCCTTCTCCTACAAACATCAATTTCAATGTCACAGGATCCCCCGGGGCTAATTTCATGATGAAAAAAGTAAGCAAAGTAATCCCGAGAAGCGTGGGAATCATAATCGATAGGCGTTTAAGGATGTATTGGAACATTAATTCGGTACCCACTCCCTTATATCCAGCCCCGCTTTATGAACAATCACATTCGAGAAACGTTTTGAAACAACAACCAGAGCATCACTTGAAAACAAAAAAGTATAGGGTTGTTCATCATATAAAATTTCCTGAAAACGCCAATAAAGCTTGTTGCGTTCTTTTTCATTAAATTCCTGGCGGGCTTTTTCAATAAGATGATCGGCCTCTGCATTGGAGTAAGAAATGAAATTGGATCCCCCAGGGACACTTGCCTGGGATGAATGCCAAATCTGGTAGGGGTCATCTTCAAAACCCGTGGACCAACCCATCATGGTGGCATCAAAATTCTTTTTATCAATACGATCCAAAAAAGCGGCCCACTCCATTTTTTCAATATGCATCACTAGGCCAACTTTTTGGAGATCTTCTTTTAAAATAGTGGCCACACGTTCCGCTGATTTTGAAGCCGAAGGATATAAAAAAGTAAATTCGAAATTCTTTCCGTTTTTATCACGGACACCATCATCGTTACTGTCCACCCACCCTGCCTCATCAAGCAGTTTCTTGGCCTGTTCCGGATTGTAAGCATGGGGCACAAGATCGCGGTTATACGCTGGTGATTCAATGAAAAAAGGCCCCACCACAACACGCCCCAAACCAAAATTGAGTTTCTCCAAAAGTTTTTGCCTGTCTACCAGGTTTGTCATGGCCTGTCTGACCCGCTTGTCATCAAAATAAACCGCTTTGGTATTCCACCCGATATAACTAAACCCCGGAGACACATATTTTAATTTGTAAAACTGTTTTTCAAATTTTTCGGAATTTGTTTCCTTCATCCACTGGATGGGACGAAGCGAGGCCGTATCCAGTTCCCCTTTTTTCAACACCTGAAGGGCTACGGTGATATCGGCAATAATGGGATATTCAATACGTTTAATAGGGGGTTTTGTTCCCCAATAATTTTCATATCGTTCTAAGGACATCTTTTTGCCCGTTCTCCACCCGGCAAAGCGGTAGGGCCCTATTCCAATGGGATGTCGGTTGGCCGGGTTTTGTTCAAAATCGACCCTGCCATCATAAACATGTTTGGGAATAAGGGGGATATCCCCACAAACGCTTAAAGCCTTGAAATAAGGTTTGGTGGACACAAACCGCACCGTAAAATCATCCACTTTCTCAATTTTTGAAATCCCGGCATCCAGAAAATAGCCACGAATATGGGCCGCCTTGATTTTGGGATCCAGAATTTTCTGAAACGAATACACCACGTCATCTGCGGTAAAGGGTTGCCCATCATGCCAGGTAACATCGCGGCGCAAATAAAAGGTATATTGCAAATGGTCCGGGCTAATCACAAATTTCTCAGCCAGCTTCGGTTTCAGTTCAAGCGTGTCCCGGTCACGCTCCAGAAGTGAATCAAAAACCAGACTATTAATGGACGAGGCATAGGCGTCAGTAGCCAGTATGGGATTTAAAGTATCCGGTTCGGCTCCAAGGCTTTCAATAAGCGTAGAGGGGGGAATAAGGATATTCGAGGAACATTGGAGAAAAAAAACAAACAACAGAAGGCTTAAACAGGCCCCCTTGGAGAATTTTATTTTGCAGCGTGGAAATTCAGTTTTTTCCATGAAAAGGTAAGGATGGTTTTTCCTGAAACCATCCTGATGGTATGCGGGTAGGTTATCCCATCCACATTTTTAAAATCAAGGAAGGAGATCACCACTTTCTTGGGGCCTTTTTTTTCGACCCGGACAAGACGCCCTGACTCATCAGAAAATGGTTTGAACTTTTCATCTAGAGGTAGACGATACAACAAAAGAGAGACAAACTCACTTCCACTTAACGACAACGAGGAAATTTTCTTGAAACTTGTTTCAACGGCATTATCGGGTTCTCCGGCAGGCATCAGGTAAGTATTTTTCGAGTCAAACCCAACGGTAAAAAGGGTTTGTCCAAAATCATCGATGGCTTGGAAAATGGCTCCCCCATCACTCTCAATTGAAACGGCCTGATCAAAGACATGGCTTTTACCCCCATGTTTCCAGCTAAAAACAGCATGTCCTTTCAGGGTTGTTAGGGAAGAAGCCGCAAACACCTGTAGGGCGAAAATAGAAAAAAAGGGGAAAAAGACAAGAAAAGTCAACTTAACAGTCTGTTGACAAATCAAATTGACCCTTCGACCACCGCGTAGCGGGACCCCGTGTGCAGGACAAGCTCCCTCCAAAGGCGGGCAGGCAGGGTATCCTTTATTTTTCAATATTTTAATTGGACATGGTGAGCCCCGTCGAACCATGAACCGGGACTTTGTCAACAGACTGTTAAGGTATCCCATTATAAGCTTCCTATTTTTTCCTGAATTTTTCTTATTTGGGCTTCTTCAGAAACATCCTTTTCTTCTTTTTTACCCAGTTCAAAAAGAGCCTGTTCAAAATAGGAAAGGGCTTTTCTCTTGTCTTTTTTAAACAGGTAAACATCTCCCAAATGTTCCAAAATGGTGGGCTCCTTGGGAGTTAACTTGTTGGCTTTTTCAAGATGGATAAGCGCTTCCTCAATATTACCTTTTCTGAAATAAACCCATCCAAGGCTGTCAATCATAAAACCATCCCCTGGCTTTAGTTGAAGTGCTTTCTGGACAAGACTTAAAGCTTCATCAAGATTCATGTTTTGTTCAGCATAAGTATAACCTACAAAATTAAGTGCCTGAACATTGGAAGGATTGGCTTCCAAAACCTTCTTCATGCTCTCGATGCTCTCCTTCCACTGCCCCATTTTTTCATAGGTAACCCCCATGACAAAATAAAGTTGTTCGTTATGGGGAACAGCCGCCAACCCCGTCTTCAAGATGTCCAAAGCTTTTTGATATTCTTTCTTGGAGGCATAAAGTGAAGAAAGCATGTCATAAAAAGAAGGCTGCTTATTCTTTTTGGCCAAAGCGGCATTGACAACTGAAATAGCTTCATCAAGTTTTTTGTCATTTTTAAGGAGAAGGGCTTGCCTGGCCACACTTTCAATAAACAAATCGGATGTCGATGGCATTTGGGCAAACCAGGAAAGTGCCGCCTCGGTGTTTTTGGCTTCCTGGTTTAGGATTCCCAAATAATAAATGATGCGATCCGCCTTTGGATTTTGTTGATGTAACCCCTGAAATATTTCAATGGCATGGGCAAAATCCTTTTGTTCATAATAAAGAAGGGCAATTTTTATATCCACCGACATATCACTGGGAACCAACTGTTTTAGCTTCAAAAAAGCATCGAGGGCCTTGGAGTAATCTTTTTGCGCCAGATAAACCTCACCCATAAAGGCATAAATTTTTGGGTCATCCGGATTTAAATCTGTCAGAATTTCGTATTGGCGAAGGGCCTTGGAAAATTCCTTTTCAGTTGTATAAATATTGGCCAAAAAATAACGTGTAGCCAGTGACCCGGAATCAATTTTTAAAAAATATTCCAAGGTCGCTATCGCTTGGGGCACCTGACTTACCGACAAGTATTGTCTTGCCAATAACTGGTAAGCATCTTCACGCTTGGGATCTAATTTAATCGCTTTATTGTAATAAATAACGGCCTTGTCATGGAATTGCTTGGCCGAACAAATCTTACCCAGAAGAAGATTCAATTCAACATCATCAGGATGCTTTTCATAAACCTTGAGAGCCAGCTCAAGAGCTCCATCCAATTTGTTCCCATGGGCTAATTCATAGGCTTTTTGAAGGGCTAGATAGGAAGAAGATGAATCTTTTTTAAAAGCCTTGTCGAGATAAAACAAACTGTTTTGCGCACTCCCCTGATAGGCCTGTAACTCGGATACAAGATAATAGTACAGGCTATTTCCCTTGTCAGATATGGCTTTGGTGGAAGTCGGCTTGTTTTTTTTTGACGAAGATGGTTGGGCCCCTTTTTTGCCCCCACAGGCAGAAAAAGAAAGAATCCCCACAAGAAGCAAAAGAAATATTCTTTTTGAATGAAACATAAATTTCGCCCCTACATCCCCAACACATCCCGCATATCATAGAGGCCTGGTTTTTGTTTTTGTAACCACCCCGCCGCACGTAGCGCTCCCTTGGCAAAGGTAGCCCGGCTAGTGGCAATGTGCTTGATTTCGACACGTTCACCGATTCCGCAATATATCACTGTATGATCTCCTACAATATCCCCACCACGAATCACTTGCATTCCAATCTCTCCCTGTGGGCGTTCACCAATTAAGCCTTTACGTCCAAAATTGAAATCATTGGGATATTTTTTACCCGTAGCTTCAGCCAAAACCCGGGCCAAACTCACCGCGGTGCCTGAAGGGGCATCTTTTTTAAGCTTGTGATGGGCCTCTAAAATTTCAATGTCAAAGGAATCACCCAAAAGAGTGGCCGCTTCTGTCACAAGTTGGAGCATCACATTGATACCCACACTCATATTTGAGGCTTTGACAATGGGGATTTTTTTGGAAGCATTTCCAATGGCTACTTCCCCTTCCTGATCAAAACCGGTGGTCCCAATGACCATGGCCCATTTTTTTTGGATGGCAAGTTTAACGTTTTCAAGACTCGCCTCGGGTGATGTGAAATCAACAACCACGGTTTGACCCGCAGATGAAATTTCGGTCAAAGAAGAAACAAGAGGGACATTTAATTTTTGCGTGCCGGATAAAAGCCCCACATCCTGCCCCGAAGCAGAATGCCGTGAATGTTCGGTAGCTCCCACCAATTTTAATTTGGAGGAACTTAAAACCTCACTCACGAGGGTTTTCCCCATACGCCCCATGGCCCCGGTAATGATGATGTTTGTTGGCATATTTTGAGTCGCTCGTGAACTCGTCGCTCGTCGCTCGTGAACCCGTATGACGAGCACTCGAGTTCACGAGCGACGAGCATTAAATAATTCCCAACCCCTCCAATACCTTCTTCAATCTTTCCCGATTCACCGCCCCCATGGGTACCAAGGGAAGACGGTATTCCTCGGAAATAAGCCCCATCATGGCCAGGGCGGCTTTCACGGGAATGGGATTGGTTTCAAAAAACATGGCCTGATGAAGTGGCAGTAATTTCTGATGCAAGCTTTCAGCTTCTGCAATCTTCCCCTCGCGCACAAGACGATCCTGCTGGGCGCATTCTTTGGGGACCACATTGGCGGTGACCGAAATGGCCCCGCAAGCCCCCAGCTTCATCATGTCAAGGGTCAGTGCATCTTCACCGGATAATATTTCAAATTTTTTGGGGCACATTTCGATAATTTTTTTCATCTGTTCCAAAGAACCTGAGGCTTCTTTAATGCCCACGATGGCATCAATTTTGGACAGCCGGGCCACCGTTTCAGGAAGCATATTCACCGCGGTACGTCCTGGCACATTGTATAAAACAACAGGGATGTCAGCCGACGCGGCCACCGCCTTAAAATGCTGATACAAACCCTCCTGGGTTGGCTTGTTGTAATAAGGAGTGATGTGCAGTGTGCCATCGGCACCCAGTTTTTGGGCCGCTTTGTTAAGCCTGACTGCTTCGTGGGTGGCATTAGACCCGGCACCGGCCAACACTTTAACACGTTTATTTACCTGCTCGATTGTAATGGCAATGACGCGATCATGTTCTTGATGCGTTAATGTGGCCGATTCCCCTGTTGTCCCGCAAGGAACGATGACCGACGTGCCATTTTCGATTTGACGATCAATTAATTTTCTGAGTGCCCCCTCATCAATCGACCCGTTTTTAAACGGAGTGACAATGGCGACCATGGAACCTGTGAACATAATTTTCTCCTCGTAGGCAGACACATGGGTCTGCCCCTACGCGTACGGGCGGGGTCACCCCGCCCCTACATATTTATTTCTCCTTCGAATACCGTTGTGGCCGGACCCGTCATCCAGACACGGTCATCATCCTCATCCCAAAAAATTTCCAAAACACCCCCTCTTAAATGTACCTTAATGTTTCTTTCGACCTTGCTATTTAAAATACTGGCCACTGTCGCGGCACATGCCCCTGTACCACAGGCCAGAGTCTCTCCGGAGCCTCTTTCCCAGACACGCATTTTGATGTTTTTACGGTCAATCACCTGAATAAATTCAACATTGATCCTGTTTGGGAAAAAAATATGGTCTTCAAATTTTGGGCCCATTGTTTCAACGGGAAACAAATCAACATCACTCACAAAAACAACACAGTGGGGATTTCCCATCGAAACACAGGTAATTCGATACTCTTC
>MGPH01000021.1:2366-27748 GCA_001797365.1 Deltaproteobacteria bacterium GWA2_45_12 | reverse complement strand
AGGTATCCACCGCCAATTCTGTTTTTGTGGTCAGCTTTTTATCCCACACATATTTGGTAAAACAACGGATCCCGTTGCCACACATTTCAACCTTACCCCCATCGGCATTATAAATATCCATGCGAAAATCAGCCTCGGAAGAAGGAAGAACGACAAGCAGTTGATCAGCCCCGGCACCAAAACGACGATGGCACAATTTTTTGGCCAATTCGGCGTTTATGGGGATATCCCCGGAGATATTGTTCAAAAAAACAAAATCATTTCCCGCTCCGTGCATTTTTGTAAATTTAAGATTCATTATTTCAAATTGATCCCCTCGACTCCGCTCGGGGACCAAACATGAGTGCTCGGGGACCAAACATGAGTGGTCATTGAGCGGAGTCGAAATGACCTTACCGTAAATACCCCGGCATGACTTCCCCCCGAACCAAATCTTCAAACGTTTCACGATGGCGCACAAGATCAACTTGGTCACCATTTACAAACACCTCACAGGCGCGAGGCCGTGAGTTGTAAGTCGATGACATCGAAAAACCATAAGCCCCCGCACTCATCAAAGCCAGATATTCCCCCTGCAAAACTTGCTTCATGGTCCGGTCATGGGCAAAAAAATCACCCGTCTCACAAATAGGGCCCACAACATCGGCAACCAGATCAGGCCGTGCCCCGTCCTTTTTGACAGGCCACAGGGCGTGGTAGGCATCGTACATGGCCGGGCGCATCAAGTCGTTAAGAGCCGCATCCACAATTAAAAAGTTTTTGTTCTCGCCAACTTTGTTATACAGCGCCTTGGTAACCAAAGCTCCCGTATTTCCCACCAAAAACCGGCCCGGCTCAAAAATAAACTTGAGTTTTAAATCTCCCACAACGCTCAATAGAGCTTTGGCATAATCCTCAGGCGTTGGAGGCGTTTCGTCTTTATAAACAATGCCCAAACCACCTCCGATGTCCCAATTCTTGATTTCAATCCCTTCACTTTTTAAAGTTTCAACCAAATGGCGCACCCGTTTTGCCGCATCCACAAAAGGAGACGTGGTCGTAATTTGCGAACCGATATGACAGTCAATTCCCACAACCTGAATGCCCAACATGGTTGACGCTTTTTTATAAATTTCAATGGCGCGTTTGTGGTTAACCCCAAACTTGCTCTTCTTAAGGCCGGTTGAAATATAGGCATGGGTTTTCGGGTCAACATCCGGGTTGACACGAAGTGCAATGGGAGCTTTTTTCCCGCGGGCAACGGCGATTCTTGAAATATTTTCAAGTTCGTCTTCTGACTCAACATTAAACTGCAAAATACCCGCATCCAAGGCCGCACTGATTTCATCATCGGCTTTGCCAACCCCTGCAAACACGATACGTGAAGCCGGGCATCCCGCCTTCAAAGCACGCCACAATTCGCCACCTGTCACAACATCAATACCGCCTCCCAACCCAACAAATGTTTTCAGGACCGCCCCATTGGAATTGGCCTTCATGGAATAACAAATAAGGGAATCAATCGACTTAAAAGCATTGTTAAAACGTTCAAACCGGTTTTTTAACGCAGCATAACTGTAAACATAAAGAGGGGTCCCAAATTGCTTGACCAATTTCTCAAGCGAAACCCCTTCGCAATAAAGTTCATTATTTTTGTAAGTAAAATAATCCATGCACTCCTACAACATCTTCTGCCATCTCTTGATTTCTTGTTTTACGTTCTTGGTGGCTGTTCCCCCAAAACTTAAACGACGATCAATGGATGCCTCGGTGGAAAGCCAGGAAAACACATCTTTTTTAAAAAGCAGTGAATGTTTTTTAAGTTCCGTCAGTTTGAGTTTCTCAAGCACCTTGCCATACTTCAGGCAATATTTTATCAGCATCCCAGCCACCTCATGGGCCTGACGGAAAGGCAAGCCCTTGGTGGCCAAATAATCAGCGACATCCGTTGCCAGTAAAAAGCCTTCTTCCGTGGCCTGGAGCATTTTGTCCTTGTTCGGTTTAATGCCGGGAATCATGGCTGATAAAACACACAACATCGCCAGCATTTGTTCAGTGGTGTCAAAAAGGGGTTCTTTGTCTTCCTGCAAATCTTTATTGTAAGCCAGTGGCAAGCCTTTCAACGTGGTAAGCAAGCTCACCAAATTCCCATAAATTCTTCCTGTTTTCCCGCGAACAAGTTCAGCGGCATCGGGATTTACTTTTTGGGGCATCATGGAAGAACCCGTGCAAAATTCTTCAGGCAATTTTACAAACGAAAATTCCTGGCTGACCCACAAAATAAGTTCTTCGGCAAAACGCGATAAATGAGTCGACAAAAGAGCACAACAAAACAAGAACTCGACCACAAAATCGCGATCGCTTACTGAGTCAAGACTATTGTGACTTACTTTTTTAAAGTGAAGTTCCTTGGCCACAAAGTTCCTGTCAATGGGATGAGTTGTTCCCGCCAAAGCCCCTGCCCCCAAGGGCAATACTTCCGTCCTGGTCAAGGCATCGGCAAGTCTGCTTTTGTCACGTTCCAGCATTTCAACATAGGCCAGCAAATGATGGGCCCACAACACGCTCTGGGCCCGTTGCAAATGGGTATATCCCGGCATGGGACAAAAACCTTCTTTTTGGGCCAAAGTCACAAGGGCTTTTTGAACCTGGACTATTTCTTTGCTTAATTCCTCGATAACCCGCCGCACATAAAGTCTTAAATCCAAAGCCACCTGATCATTGCGACTTCGAGCTGTGTGCAATTTTCCTCCCACAGGGCCCACTTTTTGGGTGAGCCTTGTCTCTACAGCCATGTGAATATCTTCAAGGGCATCGCTCCACACAAATTTCCCGGACTCCATTTCTTCCAAAACAGACTCGAGACCCTTTTGGATTTGGGAAAATTCTTTCTGCGAAACAAGCCCCACCGTGGTCAGCATTTTGGCATGAGCTAAAGACCCTGCAATATCCTCACGATAAAGTTTTTTATCAAAAGGTAAGGAAGCGTTAAAAACTTCCAAAAGAGGATGTGATTTTTTCTCGAAACGCCCGCCCCAAGTTTTATTTATTTTTGTTTTCACAAGGCGGGCAAAGTACCAACTTGGGCCAGCTTTGTCAAAAAAGTATTCGTCACTGTAAACAGGCGGGAATTGGCTAAATTCATGGTTTTGCGGAACTGGGGCAAACTTAAAAGAAGCTTTGGCTTGGATATCAAATTTTTTATCAGACCTTTCCGGTTTATGTCCCCATTGGAACAAACAAGCCCGGCATCACCAAGCTGGGTTAAGTCGGTATCCACCGCGTCAAAAATGCCACGTAATGCCACAAAACGAACCCTGACTTTTTCACAAATTTGGGCCATCCAGTAGGTTTCCATGTCAACCGCCAGGGCTTGGGTATCCTCACCCACACATCGTTTTGCATCCGCATCGGCCAACACAAATTTACTTGAAAAAAGGAGCCCCTTAAAAAAGGGGGTTTTTGATTCCATCAAAACATCCTCCATCAGCTTTCCATAAACACCATCACAGGGAAGATTTTTTTCATCAGAGGCAAGAACGTGAGTGGGCAAAACCAGGTCCCCCTCTTTAAGTAAAGGGGTCAAGGCGCCAGAAACCCCCAAATGCAATACAAGATCCGGTTTTTGACCGGTTAATATTTGTTCAAAAGAGGACGTCTTCCGGGAAATACTTTCGTAACCAATACCGGTTTGAGCCAGAAAAAATTTGAAATGGGATGGCAGTGAAAAAAGTGAGCCCTCAAGCGTGTAAAAGGGCCATTGGATTTTGGGGCTCCGAACCCAGGGGACATTTTTAGACCAAGGTTCCCATTCAGGCTTGGTGGCAAAAACAAGAAGAATATTCATAAAACTATTTTTCCCTTATTTATACACGTTACTTGCATTCCATTTCCATCAATTTATAATCCCTTCATTCATGAAAGCACGCTTATTCACCCTTCCCGTGTTATTGGCTATTTCATTTTCCTATGAGCCGTGCCTTCCCTCTTCCATCAAAAAACAGGCCGACCAACCCAAACAGGGTGATGTTGTTTATGAAGTGACCACCATCGTTCCAAAAATTGAGGAAGCCCCGTTGACCGTCCAAGGCACCGGTATTTTTAGAATTTCAGATCAACTCACGGTAAAATCCCCCTTAAGCGGAACCATTGACAAAGTGTTCTTCAATGAGGGGGACACCGTCCAGGTAGGAGATGTCTTATGCCAGCTTAAAAGCGATGATTTAGTCAGTCAGGTCGAAAAAAAACAGGCTGAGCAGAAGGAAATGGAGGCCATTTTAGAACTCCATCAAAAAGGGGGGGGACAAACAACTGCACCTCCTCACGAAGACAATGAAAATATTTTCCTTGATGAAGAAGGGCACCCCACTAAAGAAACCGGAAAATATGGTGAGAATGATGCCATTGTAAACAGCCCCCCTTCCACCCCTATAGCCACGGCTCCCAAAAATGAACCTCCTCCGGTTATTGACTATGCCGCCCAAATCAAGGTGGATGAGGCAAAAATCGAACGTATCAGGCAGGAACTGGAAACCCTCATCAACAAACAACTGCTCTTGTCGGTGAAAGCAGGAATTGCAGGAATGATTCAAAAACGTTTTGTCACCGATGGGACCCAAATTTATGAGGGAGATGTGCTTTTTGAAATCATTCAGGTCAATCCGGTGACCCTTGTCGCCAAAATCCCTGCCCAAACCAGTTCTTATATTGACAAACTAAGCAAAGCTTCCGTTCATCCAAAAAATGCGGAGGATCTGGAAGCCCAGAGTTCCCTTTTTTATATAAGCCCCATCATTGACACAGCCACCAAAACACTGGAAGTCCATCTTCACGTCCCCAATGACCGTGGGCTTATCCGTGCGGGGCAAGAAGGGGAAGTAAAAATCATCACGCGTAAAATGAACAAGGTATTTCTCATCCCTCCCCAGGCCCTTTTAAAAGAGGGAAATAAAAATTACATTTTCATTGTTACCGGCCCCAAAGCGGAAAAAGTGGAAGTAGAAACCGGCCCCGAAAAAAGCCCCCAAGAAATCACGATTAGAGCCAATATCCGCGCCGACGAAGCCATTATCCTGGCCCCCCGTCCCGAGCTCAAAGATGGTAGTTTTGTGAAAAGTGGGCAGACTTAGGCTTCATGTCCACTATAAATACCATAATTCCCTGGTTTGATTCCCAAAATAGTCCTTATTTTTAAGCTGACTCAAAACTTGACAATACTCCCTCAAATATCATAGGGTTCGCCCTCGTTTTTACTTAACAGAGGATATTTTATATGCAGGCAGTCATTCAAACCGGCGGCAAACAATACCGTGTCGCTAAAGGAAACAAAATTTTAATCGAAAAATTGGATGGAGATAAGGGGCAAAGCATTACTTTTGATCAGGTCCTTTTGATAGAAGGGGACTCCGTTAAAGTAGGCACCCCTCTTGTCAGCGGAGCCAAAGTTCTGGCAACAGTGGTTGACCAAACTAAGGGTGAAAAAGTGATTGCTTATAAATACAAGCGCCGCAAGGGTTATCACAAGAAAAAAGGGCACCGTCAGTCATTGACGTGTGTTGAAATCAAGGAAATTCACGCATCGTAGGGACGTATCCTGCCAGAGGCAGGCACGGTGAAATACGCCCGTACATGGAGAAATGCCCGTACACGGAGCATTACGATAAGGATTATTTATGGCACACAAAAAAGCAGGGGGATCTTCCAGAAACGGCCGTGACTCTCACGGCCAACGCCGTGGCGTTAAACGCTATGGAGGGCAAGCTGTCAAAGCCGGTGAAATCATTGTACGCCAGCTTGGCACGAAAATTCATCCAGGCGCCAATGTGGGCATGGGAAGTGACTACACCATTTTTTCGCTGGTTGCCGGCGTCGTAAAATTTAGCCGTTATGGCAAACAAAGAACAAAGGTGAATGTTCTGCCTGCAGCCTAGGTTCCACTTTTAATAAAATTTCAGACATAAAAAAAGCCATGCACCGTACGGTGCATGGCTTTTTTATTTTAAATGGAAAAGGTTTTACCACGCACAACCATAGGCTTGCATGCTTTGTTTGGCTGCATCAAGAGCTGCCTTACAGCTGGCTTCCAAGGCGGGCTTGGCTTCAGCGGATGCTGCAGCGGCCTTCCATTGGGTTTTGGTTTGCTCTAATGAAGCAGACAGGGTCGCTTTCATCGAATCAGGAATTTTTGACTGAACGCAGGCTTCATACTTTGAAAGATATTCATCACAAGCAGCCACTCCAATACTTGTCGATAAAGCTGTGGGAGAATCCCCTTTTTTGCTGCAAGCGCTCATCAAAACCACACTTAAAACAAGGACCCAAAGAACTGTTAATTTTTTCATAAATCCTCCTATAAGGGCATTGCCCAAAACTAATTTCCCCCAAAAAAACTGTTTTTTTAGGGAGGGGTTTGTTGTAACACAATCGTCACAGGCCCTCCATGATAAAATTGCTCTTCAACCTATCAGTGTTTTTCCTGTTTTTGGGGATGTATTTTATGGCAACCCCTTTGGGATTGGCTTTGGAAAACTCTCAAAAAATTGACCTCATTTCTCATCCAACCCATTTCCCAATCAAGGCCTACCGCATCCACTATAAGGGAAGCTTTTCTCAAATACGACAGGGGCTTTTACTGCTTCCTGAAAATCAGGATAATAAACCACTTCCAAGCCTGGTTTATCTTCATGGGCATGGCTCTTCAGCTTTAAAAGCCGCTTTTGATGAAACAGGAGCTGACCATGCCGTAGGAGCCAAAGCCGCAAGCCAGGGGATGGTTGTTTTTTTACCCGATCTCCCAAGTTTTGAGAAGAGCAATGGTTACCACTATCGTTTTGTCAAACACACCGTCTGGGAAAAAACATCCTTGATGGATCAATTTATTTCAGAAGCAAGAATCGCTCAAGATATCCTTGAAACCGTTTCACAATCCCCCAACAATCTTTTCAAGCTCAGTGCCCAAAAAAACATGATCTCCGGCTTAAGCCTGGGGGGCCTTGTGGCCCTGGCCGCGGGAAGTCAGGACAATCGTTTCGAATGGGTGGGTATTTACGGACAATTCTTAAACGATGAAATGATCCATTCAAATCAGCATCATTCTTGCCAACATCAGCTTAAAATCCCTTACGACAATCCCCAATGGCTTACCCCACGTTTTTCTACACGAACCCTGCATATTATTTTTGGAGAAAAAGATGAATTTTTTGGCCCTGGCTTTTTAGAACCATTAAAAAAACTCACAGAGACCATGCGGCAAGCAGGACAAACCGTATGTTTGGGACCAGATTATCAGGCTACCAAAAATTTCTTTGATGAAAATTTAAGTCTCAAATGGAACCCGGATACAAAATGTTCCCTTGTTATTGAAATTGACCCGAAGGCCGGTCACGAAATAATCGGGCTTGGAAAAAATCCTGAAAAAGTTTGGAATACAAAAACCTTAGGAATTGATCTTTAACTGTTGGCGGGTTTTAAGCTTGTTGTTTTGCAGCCCATTCCACTGCTTGATTTGATTAACGCTTACACCGTATCGTTTTGAAAGATCCCACAGAGTGTCCCCTTTTTGCACAGAATGAAAAATGACGGCCGGCTTGGCTTCAACCAAAGGCTCAGTCGCCATGGCCACAGGCCCCTCAACTTCAGCGGCACTGGGTAAGGAAGGTTCTTCTTGTTTGCCCAAACCATTCCCTTCAATCACAGAACTTACAGTTACCTCTTTTTGTATCCCGGCTGTGCTTGCCTCAGAAACTTTTGGTTGTACTTTTGGTTTTTGGTAAGCAACAAGCTTCTGGGCCGATACTTTCAATTTTTGCCCTGCTCTAATAACTCCACGGCCTGACAACCCATTCCATTTTTTCAATTGGGCCACGCTTACCCCATGATGGGAAGCAATTCTGCCAAGAGTATCCCCCTTACGAACACGGTAAGTAGCCCCCGAAGAAGCAACTCCCATAGCGGGGGCATTTAACGAAGCCCGGGCTATAAACTTGTCTGTGGATTCCCCCTGTTTGGGAATGCGCACATAGGAACCCGGCACCAACCGTTCTGTAAGTCTCATGTCATTGGCGCTAGCTAAAACATTGGCCGAAACCCCATAGCGCTTGCCAATAGTGGCCAAATTTTCTTTTTTACGAACTTTGTAAAAAACATGATGAACACGATCCTGTTTTGGGATATCGGCATAATTCCTTTCGAAATTATCCTTATGCCCATCGGGAAGATAGACGGTGTAATGCTTATCCGGTGGAGTCACCCCCAACATAAGTGAAGGATTAAGCTTTGATATTTCTTCTATAGAAGAGCCAGAAGCTTTGGCAATGACATCAATGTCTGTGGCATCAGGAATGGTCACACCATCAAAACGAAGAGGCTCATCAAATAAGGATCGGCTAAAACCATATTTTTTGTAATTTTTAACAACGGTTGCCGCCGCCAAAATACGAGGAACATAATCCTTGGTTTCTTGTCTCAGATAACGAGTTTTCGGCTGGGCTAATGTCCAAAAATTGGTGGAACGAGACTTGCGAATGGCCCCATTGACCTTGCCCGCTCCTGCGTTATAGGCGGCAAAAGCCAAATACCAATCACCATAAAGATTATGCAAATCTTTCAAATGACGGGCAGCTGCATGAGTGGCCTTCATCAGATCACGACGTTCATCGATGAAATGATTACATTCCAACCCATACATTTTCCCCGTAGACCTGATAAATTGCCAAGCTCCTGCTGCATGGGCATGACTGTAGGCGTGCATGTTAAAACCACTTTCGATCATTGAAAGATAAACAAGATCGGTGGGCATATCATATTCACGTAAAACCTCTTGCATAATGGGAACTACATGACTGCCTCGATTGATCCATTGAGCAAACTTGCCTCGCAAATTACCCGTGAAAACATTGATCCATTTTTGAACCTGGTCATTGTAAACATAGGGGATGTCATATCCACGTTCCGGGTTCCACTTGCTTCCATCGTCATCGTAAATGGATTTTAATTCGGGAAGATCCCGTTTCTTTTTCTTTTTTTTGCTGAATTTTGTACTGGGGGAATTGGCTTCTTTAAGATCTTGCTGGATAAAATATTCCACTCCATCCATGCGTTTGTTGGAAGGAGCAACTGCATATTCTTCATTTTCTTGGGCTGACTGATTTTCTATAAGGCTTTCTACAGTACCTTCGGAAGGATTTGTTGTTGGAAAGGCTGAATTGTTTGAGTCGATGGTAGCGGCCATCGCATCCCCTGAACTACGTACAGGAGCCTGACCTAAACCACCTCCACAGCCGACAACCAACGGAAAAACAAAAAAAACAAAAACCCCCCTCAGGGGAACGTAGTTTATATATTTCAAGACTACTCCTTAGACTAGCTGTTACAATTTTATTTTTAATGACCCTTTAACTCTGTTGCAGGACCCACTTCAAACGGCTGGAATCAATTTCGGGTTTAAGTATAAAGGATTTTAAATGAATTCAACAACCTTTTTTTACCAAGAGAAAAAAATATAAAACATAATAATTTCAATTAGTTACATAAATAGCCCCCAAACGAAAATCCCTGCCACGATAAGGAGAATCCATAAAATCCATTTTGGGAATAAACTTTGCGGTTTTCCCCCTGATTTCAAAAAAGACGCCTCCTCCCCTCTTAATAAAGAGAGGCGTGTTTCGGGCCTGGCCTCTATAAGGCGTTGGTCCATATTTTTTTGGGCACGGGCATTAAAAGGGTTACGAAAATGATCCATCATATTGACCGTACCGTTTTCACTTTCCAGAGGAGACAACACCATTTTTGTAAAAGCAAAATTCCCATTAAAAAATCCCTTCATTTTTTCAAAAATGGAATTTCCAGGTGCTGTTTCTTGCCAAGTTAAAGCCTGATCTCTTTTAAAAACTATTTGAACATATTTTTCCCATCGACATTTTTGAGCCAAGGACATGCTTACATCGGACACAATCACTGTATGGCCCAATGCATCAGAAAAAGCCCCTCTATATAAAACTTCATTCACATCTTCTAAGGCCACGTCCACACTTTGGGGAATTCGTCCATCTTTCTGCAAATTGTGAAAAAAGTTTTTCCATTCATCCGGTGTTTTTGGTTTAAAACGCGGATACTTCCCTTCGATGAAGGGAATGAATTTTTTGAAATTATCCAGGCATTCCCTCAGTACTTTTTCAAAAAGGCTTTCTTCACCTTCAGCCTTTGTTTTTAGGCGAGCCAACCAGTTCTTAATGGCTTCGCGTGAAAAAAAAGCGGCGGTATCTGCCGCTTTTTGATAGGTATCGGGTTTAATAGAAGAAGGTTCCCCACTCACTTGGAAGGATTTTTCTAAACTCTTTTCCAAAACAGACTCCGAGTTTTTATCCGGCTGAGAACGGGAAATAGGTTTTGAATCCGTCATATTTTACTCTTGTTTTTTTAACCCCGGCCCCCCATAAACGAGCCATTCATGCCTTTAGCTAGCAAAATTACCGGCCTTCTTCCAGGTGAAAAACTAAACCTTTCAGGCTGGGTGGGTTCAAGCCCTGCATTTTCCATTGCCAAGTGGTATTTGGCCACAGAAAAACCGGCGCTCATTCTAACCAACCATCTCAAAGAAGCCCAAACATTCCATGAAGACCTGAAATTTTATCTTCAAGGTCATGCCCCGGTCACCATGTTTCCGTCCCTGGACTTGCGTCCCTATTATCATCTTTCTCCCAATGCCGAACCCATTCACACTCAAATACAAATCTTGTGGCAATTAAAACAAGCCAAAGAAAAAGGATTATGGGTGGTCCCGTTAAAAGCCCTTACCCAAAAACTGATATCCCCAAAATTGTTTGATACAGTCACTCAAACCATCATTCGCGATCAGGAGATAGATTTAAATAAGCTTATCAACGATCTGACCCATCTTGGTTATGAAAGGACCCCGCTGGTTGAAGACGTGGGAACATTTGCCGTTCGTGGGGGGACCATCGATATTTTTAGCCCCGCCCACGACCACCCCTGCCGCATCGATTTGTTTGGAGACATGGTCGAAGCCCTGCGTTTTTTTGAACTCCAAACCCAAAAGTCGGTCGCAAGCACCGAACAGATTGTTCTGACCCCCACCAAACACCTTTTATGGTCCTTTCTTAAAAAAAACTGGAAGGAAGAAATAAAAAAACGCTGTGATGATGGAGACATCCCAAAAACGGAACGCGATACACTTTACGACCAAATTGAAAATAACATCTATTTCCCGGGCCACGAAACTTTTCTCCCGTTTCTTGAAGAAAAACCCGGAACCCTTTTTGACTATCTTCCCAATCAAACTGTTTTGTTTGGGCTTGAAACCGATTCGCTTCTGATTCAGGCAGAAAAAAATATTGAAGAACTCAAACGCCATCAAAAAGAATCAACATCGATTGAACGCATGGTCAATCCAGAAGAACTTTTCCTGTCAAAAAAAGAGCTGGAAAGTTTGCTATCTTTTTTCCCCCTGACTGATTTCTCAAGCTTGCAAACAGGGAACTCCATTGCAGTTTCAATGGAGACCAATGAATTCATAAAAAATAAAATACGATCCTTCACCCATGAAGAATCACTCAAGCCGCTGGCCAACGATCTTGATGAGAAAAGAGAGCTTGGAACCAAAATACTCATCACAAGCCATTCAAAAATACAGAAGGACCGGATCTTTGACCTGCTTTCACGATTTAAACTTCCGTTGATGCAAAGTGAATCCCGGTCTCAGCAACAACAAACCATTGATTCACTTTTTTCCGACAATGGTCAAACAAGTCACATACACCTCTTATCCCAGTCTCCCTCTCGTGGGTTTTTCTGGCCTGAAAAAAAATTGTGGGTATTAACCGAAGAGGATCTTTTTGGACAAAAAATAAAAAAGAAAAAAGAGAGGAAACTGCTCGAAACCTTTTCGTCCTTTTCAGAACTGGGCATGGGAGACTTTATTGTCCATCAGGACCATGGCATTGGCATTTATCGCGGGCTTATTCCCTTAACCATCAACGGCATTCACAACGATTTTATTTTTCTTGAATACCAAGGGGGGGACAAGCTCTACGTCCCCGTTGACCAGCTTGACCGTATTGGACGCTATTCGGCCCAGGAGGGCATTGTCCCCACACTGGATAAAATGGGAGGCACTTCATGGCTCAAGGTTCGCGAAAAAATCAGGCGAGCCACGCGCAGGCTGGCCTCCCAGCTTTTAAAAATCCAGGCCGTCAGGGCCGCAGCCAAGGGATTTTCCTTTTCGCCACGCAATGCCGTATTTGAAGAATTCGAGGCCACCTTCCCCTATGAAGAAACCCAAGATCAGCAACAAGCCATTAATGACGTGCTTGCCGATATGGAATCGGACAAACCAACTGACCGGCTCGTCTGCGGTGATGTGGGCTATGGGAAAACCGAAGTGGCCATTCGGGCGGCTTTCAAGGCTGTGCTCGACCATAAACAGGTCGCGGTTCTGGTGCCTACGACGGTTCTGGCTTTCCAACATTATCAAAACTTCAAAAAGCGTTTTGAAAGCCATGCCATCAACCTGGCCTCGCTCTCACGCTTTCAAACTGCTTCCGAACAAAAGAAAATCGTAGAAAAAATAAAAAATCACACCGTTGATATTATTGTGGGCACACATCGTCTTCTTTCAAACGACATCCACTTTGCGGATCTGGGTCTTGTCATTGTGGATGAGGAACATCGTTTTGGAGTGACTCAAAAAGAGAAACTCAAAAAATTCCAGAATGTCGTCGATATCGTCACTTTAACCGCCACTCCCATTCCACGAACGCTCAACTTTGCCTTAAGCGGCATACGCGACCTGTCCATTATCAACACACCGCCTGAAGACCGCCTGGCCGTCCGCACCTTTGTCACTGAATTTGACGATGCATCTATTCGCGAAGCCATCATGCATGAAATGACTCGCGGCGGGCAGGTGTTCTTTGTGCATAACCGCGTTCAAACCATTGAGGGCATGCGCGACCGTATCGCCAAACTGGTCCCCAAAGTAAAAATTGGCGTCGCCCACGGACAAATGCTCGAGGAAAAACTGGAAGAAGTGATGCTCAAATTCATGGATAAAAAATTCGATGTTCTTTTGTGCACCACCATCATTGAATCAGGAATTGACATCCCCTTGGCAAACACCATCATCATCAACCGCGCCGATCATCTGGGGCTGGCCCAGCTTTATCAACTTCGTGGACGTGTCGGCAGGTCCCACCAACGGGCTTATTGTTATCTTATTGTCCCCCATGATGAACTCATGACCAAGGATGCACGTAAAAGATTGGGCGTCATCCAGCGCTTCACCGAGTTAGGTAGTGGTTTTAAAATTGCCTCGCACGATCTTGAAATTAGGGGCGCTGGCAATATTTTGGGAGACGAGCAATCCGGCCACATTGCCTCCATTGGTTATGACTTGTATGTCAAACTTCTTGAAGAAGCCGTCATGGAATTAAAAGGTGAAAAGACCGCAGAAGACATCGAGGTAGAAATGAAACTGCCCCTCGAAGCCCACATTCCTGAAAGCCTTATTCCTGATACCAGCTTAAGGCTGGTTTTATACAAACAATTATCCTCTTTAAGAAAAGAAGAAGATTGCAAGAGCTTACACGATGAATGGACGGATCGCTTTGGGCAACTGCCAGGCCCTACCCAAAATTTAATTGAACTGATTCGACTCAAGATAAAAGCACGGGCACTGGGGCTTAGTTCTGTAAGCACCCAAAAATCAGGGTTTGTCGTACAGATTCATCCCCACACTTCCATTTCGGCCGATTACCTGATCCATCTTGTAAGAACCCAGCCAAAAAAATTCAAAATCACTCCGGATGGAAGACTCATCATTGGTGAACCCCTGAATTCAGGGGAAGAAATTTTAAAAAAAACAGATCAGATGCTTTCAAGGCTTCAAAACCAACAATGAAACATTTTTTCCTGATCCTAGCCCTGTCATTTTTTTCCATTTCTTCCCTGGCAACAGCTGATGAAGAAAAAAAAGAAAACCCTTTTTCGCTGGGCTTGGATTCTGATTTTGCGTACCGTTATTTATGGCGCGGGCTATTTTATAGCGACTCGGCCGTTTGGCAGCCTTCAGCCTGTATTTCCAGAAACCACTTAACAGCCGGGATATGGGCCAATATGCCGCTTACCGATGAAACAAATCAGGGAGAATTCAACGAGATCGATGTTGAAATAAGTTACGAATATTCTCTTGGTTTGCTCACTTTGAATCCAGGGCTTGTTTATTATTTTTATCCAAACACCTCATCAGATACAACGGCAGAAATAGGGCTGGATGTTTTCTATCCTGTAAAAGATTTCAGCATTGGATTCAAACAGTCCGTTGATTTCGACGAAGCACACGGGGGATATTTCGTAAATTTTTATGGAACCTACTCAAAAGAAATTTTTAAGCATGTAAATCTTGAAGCAACCCTGGGGCTGGCTTTAGCCTCTTCCCGATGGAACGAACTTTATTTCGGGATTAAAAAAGCGGCCTTGAACCATGCTTCATTTGAAGCCAGTTTAAACTGGCAAATAAACAAAAAATTTTATTTCGAACCCCATTTTCAAGTGATGGTTCTCACTCACCCTTCTTTAAGAGACCTGGTAGAACATCCCAACCCGATAACAGCCGGGGTATCTTTTGGAACCCAATGGTAAAATTATTTGGGAACTTCAATACGGGGGAAAAGGCTGGGTCTCTCTTGGGGAAGAATAATGGGATCTGCAGGAAGCTTACTTTCAAAATTTAACTGATCAAAAGGAATGTCATTCCACCCAAACATGACTCTTAATTTTTCAGCAGTTTGAGGAATAAATGGCTTTAAGAGGCACGAAAAATAATAAAGACACTGAGTGACCGTGGTCAACACTTCACGCAAACGAGTTTCATTTTTTTGTTTGGCTAAAGTCCAAGGTGCCTCGGCATCAATATAGCGATCAATTTCCCCCACCCAAGCCCAAATCGCTTCCAAGGCACGATGAAACAAAATATCGCCCGATTTCCATGGATCAAGATTGTTTTTTACTTGATCTAAAACCTGTGTGTATCTGTTCACCAAATTCAAATCTTCTCCCGCAAGTTTGGCCTGCTCCATGTTCCCGGAAAAATAACGGGCAATCATTCCGGCTGTACGGCTGGCCAGATTACCGAGCCCATTGGCCAAGTCACTGTTGTACCGCAAAATGAAATCATCCCACGTAAAATTGCCATCATCCCCAAAACTGGTGGAACGCAGCAAATAATAACGCAAACTATCAGGGCCGTATTTTTCAGCCACATCAAGGGGCGTCACCACGTTTCCGAGGGATTTACTCATTTTTTCGCCTTTAAGATAAACAAAACCATGCCCAAAAACTGTTTTAGGGAGGGATAAATTGGCCGCCATCAACATGGCCGGCCAAATTACACAATGAAAACGTGTGATGTCTTTGCCAATGACATGCAGTGTCGCCGGCCACCATTTTTTGAATTTTTGTGGATCATCAGCAAACCCTATCCAGGTGATGTAATTGATGAGTGCATCAAACCAGACGTAAACAACGTGATTGGGCTTGATAGGAAGGGGAATGCCCCAATCAAAGCCCGCACGCGAGACACTGACATCTTTTAAACCCCCTTTGATTACATTGATGATTTCATTGCGCCTGTTTTCAGGCAAAATGAACTGGGGATTTTTTTCAATGTGCTCCAAAAGTTTCTTGTCAAAGGCACTTAGTTTGAAAAAATAATTTTTTTCCCTGATAAATTTTGGGCGGGTTTTGTGCTGGGGGCACACATTATCCACCAAATCTTTTTCGGTATAAAAAGCTTCGCACGATTCGCAATAAAGCCCTTCGTAGTCCCCCTCATAAATAAAGCCATTGTCATAAATTGTTTTGAATAATTTGGAGACGGACTGGTGGTGTTTTGGATCGCTGGTCTGAATGAACTCATCGCAATAAATACCCAGCTTTTCCCAAACATCCTCGAACTTGGGACGCATTTGGTCACAATAAGCCTTTGGGGCAAGCCCCTGGGCTTCCGCCGCTTTTTTTACATTGACTGAATGCTCATCATTCCCCATCTGAAAATAAACCTCATCGCCCAGCATGCGGTGAAACCGCGCCAAAATATCAGCCCCTATTTTTTCGTAGGCTGTTCCAATATGGGGGATGCTATTGACGTAATCAATGGCTGTTGTGATGAAGAATTGGGGCATAAATAAACGTGTGCCTTTCTTGACTGTGTAAGGGCAATTCATGAATTGCCCTTACATTGCCATTACGTTGATCAGTTACTATAAATCTATCTTAATTGAATCAATAAATTTTCCAGAATGAGGGATTTATTCACATTGCGATCCAAGTCTTTTTGGGCGTTGGAAACCTTATCCACCTTTTCTACATACTCCCAATTTTTGTCTCCTTTCATCTTTTCCATCAAATGCTTTTTGACCATTTCCAAGGTCAAATCCAAGTCCCCTTTCAAGGACAAAATATTTTCAACAGCTTCCGTAATGGCTGAAAATAAAACGGCAGGGGTTTCCAAGACAGCATTTATGGATTCAAAACCCTGAAGGATTTCCTCCGATACAAATTTCAAAATCAAACCCGGAGACCCATCGGACAAACGAATCAAACTGTCCAAACGTTCCGATGAAATTTCTTCATGCGTTTTTAAAACCTGTCTGCATTCATCATAGGACAAAGTTTCAAAATAAAGTTTTTGGGCCCGTGAACGAATGGTGGGAATAAGCTGGGAAAGGCCCGGGCTTATCAACACGAAATAAACATGGGCGGGCGCTTCTTCCAAGGTTTTTAAAAGGGCATTGGCTGCCTGCAAGGTAAGGGTATGGGCCTGATCCATCACCACCACCTTGATATTCCCTTCAAGGGGGGTACGCGCCAGATCGGATTGAAGCTTGCGAATAGCTTCTATTTTCAGGCTATTTCCCTCGGGCTCAATCCAATAAAAATCGGCATGCTGACGACCAAAAACTTTAAGACAAGACCCACATTTCCCACAGGCGGATTTCGGGAACGTTTTCTGTTCTTTGGAAAGTGGCCCAAACAAACCCAAACTTTTCTCATTATTTTGCTGGTTTTTATCACAGCAAAAAAGAAAAGCGGCCAAGTGCCGGGCCACAAGGGATTTGCCAATTCCTTCGGGGCCATAAAAAATAAGAACGGGGGGCAATTTTTTTTGATGAACCAATCCCAGTAACTTGTCCCAATTTTTTTGATGCCCAATAAACATAACGATGATGTAACTCTTTCTCCTTACCCAATCCATTTCTCAACATGCTTCTTTATCTCATTAAAAACAATTTCAGCATCTCTATTTGCATCAATGATCACAAATCGTTCCGGCTCATTTTGTGCAAGCCTAAGATAGCCATCCCTAATTCGCTGATGAAACCAAAGAGCCTCTTTTTCAAAACGATCTTCTTTATTCCCATTTTTGATTTTCTCAATACGATGCCAAGCTCGCTTTAACCCCACTTCCACGGGCAGATCAAACAAGAATGTTTTATGCGGAATCAAAGTATCCGAAGTTATTTGATGAATTTTTTGAATTAATTCTAAAGGTAAGTTGCGACCATACCCTTGATAAGCCGTTGTGGCATCAGAAAAACGGTCACACAAAACCATTTTTTTGGCTTTTAAGGCAGGTTTAATCACTTCCTCAAGATGTTGAGCTCTGCTGGCCGCATACAAAAGTAGTTCAGCCAAGGGAGCCATATTTTGGTGTCGGGAATCAAGCAAGATCCGTCGAATGTCATCCCCTATCGCCGTCCCTCCCGGTTCCCGCGTTAAAACAACAGAGCTCCCTTTTTTCTCCAACCAAGAAGCCAAAAGCTTGATCTGCGTTGTTTTGCCCGTGCCTTCAATGCCTTCAAATGTGATAAACAAAACATCTTCACCCTTACCCTTCGATCACCGCGTAGCGGGACCGTATGCGGGGCAATCTCCCTCCAACGGCGGGCAAGCAGGGTGTCCTATTTATTTGGACATGGTGAGCCAGTCCCGCAAACGGGACCCCGCTACGCGGTGGTCGAACCATGCTCCATTAAAAAATTTCATAAACATTACCCAATTAAATTTACTTTGTACAAATAAAAAAGCCCCTCTGTTTTCACAGAGGGGCTTTTTTGAAAAACTTTCTTACAGGCTAACAATTAGAAGCTGTAAGCAAATTCAGCTAACAATGAATGATAGTCTGAATTGTTGGCTGGGCCAGAAACAGCGGCAAAGTCAAAACGGTATTCCATTTTGAGTTTGGCACCATCCGTAATGGCATAACCAGCACCGACGCTACCACCAAGAAGAGTGCCTTCGAAAGCACCGTTCCAGTTAGTACCCGTGGTTGAAGCACCACCAGCAAGAGCAGGATTATTTAAATCCCACAACCAATCAGCGCGGAAGGTTACATCCCACACATCACTGGCTTGGTAGTTAATGGCAGCAACAGCGCCAAAAGCTTTCTGGTTGCTAATGCCAGAAGCGGGGGTAGGATCATTGGTTTGACGATAAGCAGCTTCCAAAGCCAAGTCAACATTGTCACCCAATGCAAACATGGCATCCACATCACCCAACCAATCCCAGTGGGCATTGTGACCAGTGTTTTCAGGGCCTACGCCGATAGCAAGACCAACTTTGTTCTTGTTGCCTTCTTCGCCCCAGTTAAAACCCAAACGGTTTAAAACGGAAGGAAGTGCGCTATCAGCAAAACCGTTGTCGTTAAGGTCGTTAACAACGGCAAAATGCCAATCAACAAGATCGCTAAAAGCATAGTACAATTTAGCACCTGTTGTGTTGGCAGGAGTTAAATAACGGAAGGTATTGTTGTGGCTGACCAACCAGTTATCACGGATATCAACACTGTCATTCCCAATGGGAGCATTAAAGCTACCAATCAAGAATTCCATACCGTTACCCACACCCAAATTAGCAGTGACATAAGCTTGTTCCAAGCGTACGCCAGCAGCGCCAGTGGTGTTTGTAAGGTTGGTGAAGTCGATATCAGAACGAAGACGAATGTTTTCGCCAAAAGTTTTGGCCAAATCCAATTCAACTTCGTTGATAAGGAAACCAAATGTGTCTCTATCGCCAGCATTGGTCAAACCAAAATCACCAATACCACCAAAGTTAGCACCGGTGAAAGCGTCTTTGTCATCATGTTGGTAAACAGTGACAACATCAACAGCCCCACTGATTTCAACGCCTTCGGCAGCTGCTGAGGGAGCAGGTGTACCGTTAGCATAGAGGCTGGTGCTTGCAGCGATAAAACCAACTGCAAACAGGCCTATTAATTTTTTATTCATTGATTCACTCCTTTTTAATGGTTAAACGAGTCCTACCATTTGCCTATAACAACAACCAAACATTCCCCTGTTGTCATAAAACAAATTGCTCTTCGAGTTTTTCAACTCAACCGAACAAAACTGGTATTTAAAAGACTCACATTCACTGACGTGAATGTTAATGGACCCGATTAGGGCGGGATTTTAAATTTAAACATCCCCCACTGTCAAGTAAGCTTTTTTCAAAACTTACCCGATCTTCATCGAGTCTTTAAAAACAACTGTCGGCGAATGTGCCCGAAAATAAAATAAGCGTCAAGCATAAATAACGCACTGCATCGATTTTTAAATTATAAATATTTGAAAAATAAATAGTTTACTTCTATTTCAACCCCAAAAAAAAGCCCGATAAGCTAAAAAGCTTACCGGGCTTTTCGATTGTAAAGGTTGGTTCTCTTTCTTCTACATCATACCGCCCATACCACCCATTCCGCCCATGCCACCCATGCCACCACCATGAGCTCCAGCGCCAGAAAGATCTTTGTCTTCCTTGGGTTTTTCAGCAATCATGGCTTCGGTGGTAATCATAAGAGAAGCCACCGAGGCAGCGTTCTGGAGAGCTGTACGAGCCACCTTGGTTGGGTCAATGACACCGGCTTTAATAAGGTCTTCATACACACCTGTTAGGGCGTTAAAACCATAAGCCCCATTGTTTTTGCGAACTTCTTCGACCACAATGGCGCCTTCAACACCGGCATTCACGGCAATTTGACGAAGAGGTTCTTCCAGGGCCCGTTTAATAATGGTCACCCCTGATTGCTCTTCGGCATCCACCTTTATTTTTTCCAAAGCCGTCACGCAACGAATGAAAGCAACTCCACCCCCTGGGACAATACCTTCTTCAACTGCCGCACGGGTTGCATGAAGGGCATCTTCCACACGGGCTTTCTTTTCTTTCATTTCGGTTTCTGTGGCAGCACCGACATTAATCACAGCAACACCGCCCACAAGCTTGGCCAGACGTTCCTGCAATTTTTCGCGATCATAATCGGAGGTTGTTTCCCCGATTTGTTTGCGAATTTGCGTCACACGGCCTTCAAGCTCGCTCTTTTTGCCGGCGCCATCAATAATGGTGCTGTTCTCTTTGTCGATGGTCACGCGTTTGGCACGACCCAAATCTTTGATATCCAGGCTATCCAGCTTGATGCCCAATTCTTCGGCCACAAGCTTCCCACCTGTTAAAATGGCAATGTCTTCCAGCATGGCTTTGCGACGATCACCAAACCCGGGGGCCTTCACGGCACAAACCTGAAGAGTTCCACGCAGCTTGTTAACAACCAAGGTTGCCAAAGCTTCGCCTTCAACTTCTTCAGCAATAATCAAAAGAGGTCGTCCCATTTTGGCCACTTGTTCCAAAACGGGAAGGAGATCTTTCATGCTGGAAATTTTCTTTTCATTAATGAGAATGAAAGGATCTTCCAACACGCATTCCATGCGTTCAGGATCAGTGACAAAATAAGGAGAAAGATAACCACGATCAAACTGCATTCCTTCCACCACTTCCAAGGTGGTCTCCATGCCCTTGGCTTCTTCTACCGTGATCACGCCTTCTTTACCCACTTTGTCCATGGCATCAGCAATAATGCCACCAATGGCATTGTCGTTATTGGCTGAAATGGTTCCCACTTGGGCAATTTCTTTGCGGTCTTTGGTGGGTTTGGAGAGTTTCTTCAACTCATCGACAACAATACTGACAGCCTTGTCAACACCGCGCTTAATCCCCATGGGGTTATGTCCGGCACTCACAAGCTTGGCGCCTTCACGAAAAATGGCCTGGGCCAAAACCGTGGCGGTGGTTGTTCCATCACCGGCTGCATCACTTGTCTTGGAAGCCACTTCTTTCACCATCTGGGCCCCCATGTTTTCAAACCTGTCTTCAAGTTCGATTTCCTTGGCCACGCTCACACCGTCTTTGGTAATGGTGGGTGAACCAAATGATTTTTCCAGAACGACGTTGCGACCTTTTGGGCCCAATGTCACCTTAACGGCATTTGCCAGAATATTCACCCCACGGAGAATTTTCTGACGGGCGCCTTCATCAAAAATAATTTCCTTTGCCATAACTTGCTCCTTTTTTAAAAATGTTGTTTCAACGGGTCTTCAAAGTGAAGACATGCGCAAAACAAGATTATTCAACAATTGCCTGCACATCATCTTCACGCAGGATAAGATATTCTTCACCGTCAACCTTGATTTCGTTGCCGGAATATTTGGAGAACAAAATACGATCCCCTACTTTGATATCGAGGGGAACTTTTTTACCATCTTCTAATACTTTGCCATTCCCCACAGCCAGCACTTCACCTTCTTGCGGCTTTTCTTTGGCTGAATCAGGAATGATAATTCCACCCTTGGTTTTTTCTTCTTCATTTAATCGCTTTACAATAAGACGATCGTGTAAAGGACGAACCTTGAGTTTTTTACTCATAATACAAAACCTCCATTAGATAGTTGTTAAAAACAAATTTTTGTAAGTTGCAGATTTACAAGTGCTTTTTAAGAGCGTGGCGAATATATTGTTTGAAGCCCTCTTGTCAAGAGGGGGAAATAAAAAAATTAAAGGCGCTGCAGAATAGAATAAAAAAACAAAGGCTTATAATTTTCTTTTTTGGGCCTCTTCTTCAAAATATTTTCGATAAAGGACTTCCCATTCCGGAGACCCTTCGACAACCCCCTTTTTAAGGGTCTGGATTTTATGACGCACAAACGTGTCTATTTGATCTTCTACCTGTAAAAACTCGGTAAAAATATTCTTGATTATTTTAAGAGCTTCATCCTCATTGGTGTAATCGACCAACTCATCCAAGTAAAGACGGTCGTGAATTTTGTGGGAAAGATGTGAAATTCTGTCTTCGGAAAGGCGCATTTTAATGTCTGACCTGTCGGACGCGTCTGACGGGTTGGACTTACAATATAATTTTTCGGTCTTTGGCCAATTGCTTTTTAATCATTAAAAAAAGCTTCCGTTCGTCCATGGCCCCTGTTTGCATTTGGCCACGGTATTGATCCATCATCTTACGGGCATCCTCATCCAATTTTTCCTCACCCACCATATCAGCTGTAATCACGGCAATCACTTTTTCAACCAATTTGGAATCGGGCACACGAAAGGTAGCCACATTCTTTTCTTTAAGTCGGGCCACGACGCGTGTTGCTATTTTTTTGATGATTTCTTCCTTAAGACGCACGCCTACTCTTCACCATACTTTAGTTTGGTTGGCAACGAAGAAATGGGCTAGGGTCTTATTTCCGTCGAGATACGCCCCGTACCCTTGCATGTAAGACATTTTTGGGTGATGTCAAAAGTTTTAAAAATGGTACGGGTAAATTCTTCGTGTTCGTAGTCGTGATCGGGATAGTGAAGATGAGCCAGTTCATGGGCCAAGGTACTAAGAATTTCAGGGTGTGAAATAGCCACTATTTTTTTCACCCGCGTTTGTCCCTTTTTGTTCACATAAGTTTGCTGATTATGGGTGGCCAAGACAATAATCCGGCTTTCAAAATAAACATTCCCAAAAACGCGCATAATCTTTCTTTCAGTAGGTTTGAAAGACCTTATTTGAGCCGGCATGATAAGACTGGGCATTTTGGCCTTGGCTTTTTTTAAATAAGTTATAACCCATTGAAGTCGCGGTGAAATTTTAACATTTATCCGAATGTCAGAACGTCTTTTTTTCATAAAAAAATAACCTTTACTATTGTAACGAAAAACTTTGGGTCCCTCCAAGGGATAGTTTTTTCTTTCCTTGACGTATAAAACCCACGTAATATGAACATGTTATGGTTCCATCCCCCTTCAAGAAAAAAGCAACCAAAGCCGGCCCCACGGTTGTTGTGGGCGTCAGCGGAGGCATTGCCTGTTATAAAACAGCCGAATTAGTTCGGTTATTGGCCAAAAACAATTTTAATGTCCATGTGGTCATGACTAAAGCCGCCACTGAATTTGTTACCCCTCTTACGTTTCAGGCTCTTTCTGTCAACCCTGTTCATACGGATATTTTTGACCTAACCCAGGAATCGGAAATGGGGCATATTGAACTAGCCGATAACGCAAAACTCGTCGTCATTGCCCCAGCCACGGCCAATCTCTTGGCTAAAGCTTCTCACGGAATTTGTGATGATTTACTCACAACTCTTATTTGTGTCACCCGGGCCCCCATTTTATTGGCCCCTTCTATGAACTGCCATATGTGGGCAAACAAGATTGTTCAAAAAAATGTGAGGGAATTGAAAAAAAATGGATTTCTCTTTGTCGGGCCCGATGAAGGTTCCCTTGCCTGCGGCTATGAAGGAATGGGAAGAATGGCAGAGCCGGAGGAGATTTTGAAATCGATTCAAAAAATAATTTAGATGTAGGGGCGCTGCTTGCTGCGCCCACCCCACTAGATATTCCAGGTTAAAGGGCGCGGCAAGCAGCGCCCCTACATCATGATAAAACAACACTCCCTTCATTTCCTTATCACCGCTGGCCCCACACTGGAGCCCATCGATCCTGTTCGTTTCATTTCAAACCATTCATCGGGGAAAATGGGTTATGCACTGGCCAGTGCCGCCCTTAAAATGGGGCATCGGGTTATTTTGATTACCGGCCCCACTTCCCTTTCCCCTCCTAAAAAAGCCAAAACAATTCATGTAACAACCGCTGGAGAAATGCATCGGGCTGTCATAAAACATTTTCCCAAAGCAGATGTTATTATTAAGGTTGCCGCTGTGGCTGATTATAGGCCCGCAAAAAGAGCCCCTAAAAAAATCAAAAAAACACAACTGACCCTTACCCTCAAACTGGTCAAAAACCCGGATATATTAAAGGAATTGGGACAAAAGAAAAACCCCCACCAAATTTTGGTGGGATTTGCGGCCGAAACCAACAATGCAAAAAAAAACGCTCTTAAAAAGCTTAAAGAGAAAAACTGTGACTGGATTGTGCTTAATTCCGTTGCTGGGAAAAACAAAGGATTTGAATCGGACTATAATGAAACAACCCTCTTAAGCGCCCGAGGGCATGAAATTCACTGGGGCAAAACCCTTAAAACCGTACTTGCTTCCCGCATTATTTCCCTCTTACTTAAAGAAGGAACCCGACCCCCCAAAACAACAAAAACCCAAAAATCTCTGAGGTAAGAGCCCCCCTTCTCTTTCCCAACCTTTAAATATAAAACTTAATAATATCATATATTTATTACATATAATCTTGTAAGTCAAAATGGCATGGGGGTTGCTTTAGAATACTTTGAACTAAGAAAGGTATTCTAATTTATGAAAAATAAAACCTCCTTGTTGTTGGTGCCAGTTTTACTTGTTTTGGCTCACTGTGGTGGATTTGAAAGCCCCAATTTTACCGATGGCAATGGAGCCCAAGAAGATGTCAATCCTACAACAGATGAGGGCCCCACCGGAGATGATTATCGTTATGGCGCTTTTACAAGTGCAGAAAATGGAACCTTAACCGACACAATTACCCAATTGCCCATTCCCATTTATTTGGCTTATTTTACAGACGAAGAAAAATCCGAAATCGAGGAAGGAATTTCTATTGCCAATCAAGCGATTGGTTTTGATGTTTTTGAAGTAACGGATAAATGGACCCGAAAAGAACGCATTATTTACAAAGTAAAAGACATTGATTTTGACGGCGAAGAACCCAAGGAAATTGCGGATAAGACCATTGGATATACCTATACTTATTTTGTTCATACCCGTGACCAAGAATACAATGACGTGGTTGTTTTAGACTGGGTCATGGAAATCAAAGCCGGAAAGATTTCCCCTGAAATTATCGCCCACGAACTGGGACATGCCATGGGCATTAGCGAACATAAACGCATCAACTATCTGACCGATTCTCTTTCAGACCTCATGGCCAGTGACATCATGAATGCCGTCATCTCTTTAAACCCCACTTATGACCAATATGATTTCATGATGCAAAAGCAGGGTGAAATTTTAGAAGATTATTTAAACAATTAATTCATTCGATAGTAAGAACACCGTTGGAAGGAACCAAAGCGGCTTCCTGATTTCTGCAATAGAAAAAAAACTGTGCCCCCGAAGGAGCCGTGGGGG
>MGPH01000021.1:0-2352 GCA_001797365.1 Deltaproteobacteria bacterium GWA2_45_12 | reverse complement strand
GCCTGCCCTGCAACCACTTCCACATCAAAATCACCCGTATCGTCAAACGCATCCTGGGCACTCTGGCTTGTCACTGTGTGTGAGACCGAATCATTGTTAACCACAACAACAGTGGCCCCTGCTGGAGCTGTTATTTCATCATTTACCAGAATATTGGGAGAAACAAAAAGAACAGTGGGGGCATCTGAAGAATCTTCAGACAAATCAGAAGTGCAGGAAACACAGAAAAGAAAAAGAAGAATGAAAAAAAGAAATCGTATTTTCACCCGGAAGTCATTAGCGCCAAAATCAACACAAGACAAATAAAAAACCCCTTTGGATTTTTCCAAAGGGGTTTTTAGAATCATGGTAGGGACAATCCTAGGATTGTCCCTACAGAATATCGATTTTTAACAATCGTAATACATGAAGAACTCGTAAGGTGTGGGACGCAAACGCATCGCGCTCACCTCCGTGATCATTTTGTAATCGATCCATGTTTCGATAAGATCCTCAGTGAAAACCCCACCCTTTAAGAGCCAGGCATGGTCTTTTTTGAGGTTAGCAAGCGATTCTTCCAACGAACAAGGAATCGACGGAATTTCAGCCAGTTCTTCCGGTGAAAGACCATAGATGTTTTTATCCAGGGGCGCACCGGGATCAATTTTGTTCTGAATACCGTCAAGACCGGCCATAAGCATGGCTGCAAATCCCAAGTAGGGATTGCAGGTTGGATCCGGCGTACGGAATTCCAAACGCTTGGCCTTGGGTGAGTTGGAATACATGGGAATACGCACCGCAGCCGAACGGTTGCGGGATGAATAAGCGAGCTTGATAGGAGCTTCATACCCGGGGACCAAACGACGATACGAATTGGTCGTGGGATTGGTAATGGCCACCAAGGCTGGGGCATGCTTAAGAATGCCTCCAATATACCAAAGGCCCATTTGGGAAAAACCGGCATACTTATCACCGGCAAACAAAGGTTTGCCATCTTTCCAGATGGATTGGTGGGTGTGCATCCCCGAACCATTATCCCCAAACATGGGTTTGGGCATGAAGGTGGCCGTTTTGCCATGACGGTTGGCCACGTTTTTCACAATATATTTAAACCACATCATGGTATCGGCCATGTTCACCATCGAATTAAAGCGGACATCAATTTCAGCCTGGCCTGCTGTGGCCACTTCGTGATGCTGCTTTTCAACCTGGATCCCAACTTTTTCCATTTCCAAGATCATCTCGGTACGAATGTCTTGCTGGCTATCGACAGGGGACACAGGGAAATAACCTTCCTTATGACGAGGACGATATCCTTTATTTTCGGGCTTACCCGCGTTCCAAATACCTTCCTCCGAATCGATGTGGTAATAACCTTCGTGGGCTTTTTGATCGAAGCGAACATTGTCAAAAATAAAAAATTCTGCTTCAGGACCAAAGTAGGCAACATCGCCGATACCCGTTGACTTAAGATAGTTTTCAGCATTCTGGGCCAAAGCACGGGGATCACGCGCATAAGACTCACGGCTTAAAGGATCCACCACATTCCCAATAAGGGACAAAGTGGGTTCCGCACAAAATGGATCGATTTTGGCTGTTGTTGGGTCGGGCATTAAAAGCATGTCCGATTCGTTAATGGCTTTCCAACCACGAATGGAAGAACCATCCAAACCATTTCCATCGGTGAATAAGTCTTCGCCAAATTCACTCATTGAAATGGTGTAATGCTGCCATTGACCCAAAAGATCGACAAATTTAAGGTCAACAGCCCTGCATTTATTTTCTTTTGCAAAGGCAACGACATCTTTTGCTGTTTTCATAAAAACTCCCATTTTTGGTTTGTTAATAAATAAGGGAGAAAAAGGCCCCAAAAAAAACCCTTGTTCCCACCCAACAAAAACTAAACGGCGGTTTCGCCCTGTTCTCCGGTACGAATACGGATCACCGCTTCCACCGGCGTTACAAAAATTTTGCCATCACCGATACTGCCTGTTTTGGCTGTTTCCTGGATTGTTTCCACTATTTTGGAAACATCTTCATCCTTGGCAACAATTTCAATTTTGATTTTGGGTAAAAAATCGACAATGTACTCGGCCCCACGATAAAGTTCTGTGTGCCCTTTTTGCCGACCAAAACCTTTTACTTCAGAAAGAGTCATTCCCTTGACCCCAAGTTGGGTGAGGGCTTCTTTGACTTCGTCAAGTTTAAAAGGCTTGATGATGGATTCAATCTTTTTCATGTTATTTTAATTTTTCCCCCACTAAATTTTTTAAGACCAATGAAGAACCCCGTGGCAAGCCACGGGGTATCAAGCTCGGCTCCGCCGAGCTATAGGTTTCAGATCAAATAATCTTAGCTGTTCTACGTTAGAAT
>MGPH01000020.1:27603-33832 GCA_001797365.1 Deltaproteobacteria bacterium GWA2_45_12 | reverse complement strand
TACAACCGTATACGTATCGGTGGTTCCACTTGTCGTGACAGTGGTTGAACCTCCGAGTTCAGCAATTGTCACACCGGCGCTGTCGTTATCCGTCACGGTGGCGGTAATACTATTGACACTTAAACCGCTATAATTGCTATCGGCACTGGTGGCCGCATGCGTGATGCTGCAACTATGGCTGCCTTCAGCTTCACTGTCGTTGACTGCAGTGATGGTGAAGGTTTGGGCCGGGCCATCCCAGTTCGTGGCCGTAAAGGTGAGCGAACTTGGGGAGACCGTACAATCCGCCGCTGCTGTTGGAGTAATGGTGACATCGGCCGTGGGCTCGCTGGTGAGCACCATGGTGTAGTCATCAGTCGTACTTCCCTCGGTAATATTGGTACTTCCACCACTGGCCGTCACACTCACACCGGCGGAGTCGTTGTCGGTAATTGAAGTCGAAATATTGGAGATGCTGATGCCGTTGTAATTGGCATCACTACTCGCAGCCGTATGAGTAATTGTTCCGGTGTGGTTACTTTCCGCAATGTCGTCATTCACCGCTGTAACGGTAATGGTTTGTGCGGTATCCCAGTTGGCGGCGGTAAAGGTGAGCGTGCTTTGATCGATACTCACATCGGCATCCACTGCTAAGGTCACGGTCACATCACCCGTGGGTTGTGTTGCCAGGACAACGGTATACGTATCGGGGGATGGTCCCCCTTCGGTCGCTGTTGTGGAGCCGTCAGTTTGCGTTAGCGTTACGGCTGAAGTGTCATCATCGGTAATCGAAGCGCTGACTTGCTGCGTACCCGATTCCGTTCCGTTGGTCACACTATCAATATCCATCACGACCGTTTCATTAACTTCATCGGAAGAATCATTGACGCCCGTGACGGTGACGCTGCCGGTGCTTGCGCCCGCATTAATCGTGATGCTGCTGGCGGAACGCGTGTAATCGGTGACATTTGTTGCTGTGCCGGAAAAAGCCAAATCGACCGTCACATTTTGCCCTGAAACCGCAGACAACGTGGCTGTTGCGGTCGCCACGCCAGCATTTTCTGCGAAAGGCGAATCCGCCAAGCTTAAGGTGACACTCGGTGCGGCATCATTGTCATTTAACGTTCCTGTTCCCGTAGCGTCGGAGATGCTCGCATTTGCAGCGTTGGAGAGTGTGGACGTATAGGTCTCCGCTGCTTCATCTAAACTGTCATCAGCAGTGGTGACGCTGAAAGTTTTGGTGGTGTCGCCAGCGCTAAACGTTAATGTGCCGGAAGCTGAAGTATAATCTGAACCTGCTGTTGCGCTGCTGTTCGAGGTAGCATAATCCACCGTCACGGTTTTTCCACTGGCGGCGGATAAGGTGGCGGTAAACGTCGCCGACATTCCTTCCGTCACGGTCACATCATCAATACTGAAGGAAGGCTCAGCATCATCGTCAAAGATGGTGGCCGTGTGCACCAGCGTTGCGCCTTGGCTGGCGTTCGTTGGGCTGCCGATGGTCAAAATCACCGTCTCATTATCTTCATCTAAACTGTCACTGACAATCGTCACGGTCGCCGTTGCGGTGGTAGCGCCTGCTGCAATTGAAATCGGACTTGCCGTGATCGTGTAATCCGTTCCACTTCCTGCCGAACCGGTCACCGTAAATGGCACGGTCACCGTTTTGCCGGAAGCTGCCGAAAGCTGTGCCGTTGCCGTCATCGTGGTCGTAAACGTTCCTTCATCAAAACTTGATTGCGAATCTGCTGTCCACGCCACACTCGGAGCAGCATCGTTGTCGGTAATCGTCGCTGTCCCTGAAGCATCAGAAATCGTCGCATTCACGGCATTGGTAAGACCAGCGGTAAACGTCTCATCGTCTTCATCAAGACTGTCGTTCGTAATGCTGATCCCAAAGGTTTGCGTGGTACTGCCCGCGCTTATCGTAATGGTTTGTGGCCCCGCAGCCGTATAGTCCGAACCCGAGGTCGCCGTGTCATTGCTCGTGGTATAATCCACCGTCACATCGCGGCCGGACACCGCCGATTGTGTGACCGTCAACGTTCCAATCGTCCCATCTTCTGCTACTGAAATATCATTGATACTTAAAGTTGGTGAAGCATCATTGTCATTCAACGTGCCTGTTCCCGTAGCATCAGAAATCGTTGCGGTGCTCGATGGATTGGAAAGGGTAACGGTGTACGTTTCTGCCGCTTCATCTAAGGCATCATCGCTGGTCGTCACACTGACAGTTTTAGTGGTTTCACCAGCGGCAAAGGTGAATGTGCCTGAAGCCGATGTATAATCTGAACCTGCAGTCGCTGTTCCGTTTGAAGTAGCATAATCCACCGTCACCTGCTGCCCACTGGCCGCTGACAGCGTTGCGGTGAACGTCGCCGACGTTCCTTCGGTGACGGTGACATCGTCGATGGTTAAGGAAGGTGTTGCATCATCGTCCGTAATTGTCGTCGTTTGCTGTTGCGTGCCTGATTCCGTGCCGTTGGTCACCGAACTGATATCCACAATCACCGTTTCACCCGCTTCATCCAAGGTGTCTTGCGCGGCCGTGGCGGTCACCGTACAGGTAGTACCCCCTGCGGTAATCGTACATGACGTGCCAGACCCCGTGTAATCCGTGCCGCCTCCCGTCGCCGTTCCCGAAAAGGAAAAGTTCACCGTCATATCACTGGCCGATGTTGTTGAAGCCGTGGCCGTAAACGTCGCCACACCAGCAGCTTCTGCGATGTTCGCATTATTTACTGCCAGAGTGATCGTGGCTGGCTGTGAGCTTCCAAACAGACCGTCACCTGCACCGGTCGTTACTCCTGTTCCTTTTGTGACGGTTGCGCTACTAATGCTAGTACTAACGGTATAGACAACCTGAACGCAGCCTCCACCGCCGGCTCCGCCTCTGCTGGCAGTGGAATTACCGCCGGTGGCAGTAAAACTTGCTGGCGTACCTGCTATAGTGTCTGCTGTGATCTTAACACCACCACCTCCACCACCACTTGCGTAAGTCCCTGGAGTATTTTGACCGTCAGCAGTAATTGTACCGCTGATAGTGGCCGTACCCGTAGCAGTGAGGAGAATAAGTCCGCCACCGGCTCCGCCAACTCCGCCTCCGGTTGCACCACCGCCACCGCCAGATCCCATAGTTGCTACATTGTTTATTGTACAATAGGCTGTTCCTCCCGCATTCACACCACCTGTTCCTGTGGCGCCATTGCCTCCATGAGCACCACCTCCAGGGTAATCACCAGCAGTACCGATACCAAAGCCACCAGCTGGCCCTTTTCCGTTTGCCGCTTCAGCGCCACCATCATAACCAAGATAGTCGGCACTAATAGTTCCGGATGCACCTACAGAGATCGTGGTAGCAGTAACATTGATAATGTTCGTTTGCGCGGTACTGTTATCAGCGTGTTTTAAGGTTCCTCCAGTTATGCTTAGAGTACCTCCAAGAGCAAGCGGCAAAGCGGTCGTGTAACCTGTTAATGTAGTGGTACCGGCAGTTATTGTTAAGTCAGTGATTGAAACCGGTGCTCCCTGATTAAGGCCCAGCGTACCAGCGGAACTAAGGCTGGAGATTGCATTCGATACGGTTGCACCGGAGGCTAAGGTAATACTCGAGGAGCTGTTTGTGGTAATTGTGCCCGCATTTCCCCATGTAGCGCCATTTGCTACTGAAAGGGTGATGGAACTATAATCTCCTAACCCCGTTGCATTAAATGTTCCGTTTACAGTTATGGTTGGACCCGTGCCGGTAACTGAGATGCTAGTAACCCCTGTTCCCAGTGTAAAAGAATTGCTACTGCTGACAGTGATGTCGGTTGCTGAGTCCATGGTGGCACTGGTATTTACAGTCACACTCGACATATTTAACTTTGCGCTGCTGAAATAAGCATTATCGAATGTCAAGTTAGAAAAATTCGTTGTAACAGATGAGGTTATTGGCGTGCCTGAGTGCTTAGAAGAAATATCGCCATTAGTATTATCGGTGTCTTTGACAAAAAATGTACCAGGCCCCCCCATAAAACCTGTTCCTCCACTAACGGTCATGTCCGTGCTGGAATGAAATGCACTGGCTGAAACCGAATTGGAAGTAGTGTAGGTAAATTGGATACAGCCACCACCTCCAGCTCCACCTCTAATAGCCGTGCCTACGTTACCACCGGTAGCAGTAAGGCTTGTCGGCGTTCCCGCTATGGTGTTTGCAGTTATTTTTATACCACCGCCAGCTCCGCCACTAGAATAAGTTCCCGGAGCATTCTGACCATCAGCAGTAATCGTACCATTCAGAGTAGCTGTGCCCGTAGCGGCTAAGATGATGAGTCCACCTCCGGCTCCACCTACTCCACCTCCAGTTGCTCCGCCTCCACCTCCGGATCCCATGGTCGCTACATTATTTATTGTACAATAGGCTGTTCCTCCAGCGTTTCCAGTAGCGCCGTAACCTACATGACCGCTTCCTGCGTGCGCACCACCTCCAGGATAATCATCGGCATCACCTAAACCAAAGCCACCATCTGGCCCTTTTCCGTTTGCCGCCTCAGCTCCACCATCATAACCAAGAGAGTCAGCGGTAACCGTGGACCCGGACTGAAGATCAATTGTGGCAGCTTGAATATTTACCACATAAGATTGGGCGGTACTGTTATCTGTATGATTTAATATACCGCCACTTTGAATAGTCAAAGTTCCTGAAATTGTTTGCTGAGTGGTGTTTTTCTGTTTAAGGGTTCCAAGGTTTGCAATTGTAATACTGCCACCCGTTCCTATATTCCCTACGAGAGTGACACTTGTTGTACTTCCACTTCCAATCGTTAAGGTACTAAAATCCATGGTGGCGCAACCACCGCCTGATGTAAAAACTACAGCAGCGTTATTTATAGTTACGGTATCCGAAGATGTTGGACAGGCATCACCATTCCAGTTAGTGGCAGTTTCCCACTTTAAATCACCTCCACCGCCATCCCAAGTAACGGCGGCAGCAAAAGCTGTGGAGGTGTGCAGACAAAACAGCGCAACAAGCCCGGCCAAGCCAACGATCAGCTGAGTTGTCAATTGAGTGGTCAATTTGCGAGTCAGCTTTAAAATAGCAGACAACATAGCTCTCCCTTGGTTGTTGACGGATTCTCCTTATAAGAGAGCAATAAAAGTGCCAGGAATGGGCCAAAGGCCGGCCTTATCTTACAGGCTAAGTATTTAATATTTTTAATGTTTTTTAATGCGGCGGGTGACTTGACTCATCATGAACCAAAAAATCGTCAAAAATGGCCCTTTTTTCTCTTTTTGGTGGTCCATTTTTGCCTACTCAAAGACATTGATTTTTTTTGAGTTTTTTATCAATTACTCTTTAACTTGGAATGATTTTTTAAGGTCGTAGTCGTAATCCAATTTAGCAAACAGGGTTCTTAATTGTTTCCCTGCTTCTTTAAGCTCATCGGCATCAACGGTTTTTTTATCATTTCCTTTTTCATCGACAAAAACATCCAAAACATCCGAAAGCGATTTTCCGGCCCATTCATAGCCCAACGCATAATTTCCACGGTAACCGGGAAAATGAAAAGCCAAAGGGAGCACGTTGACTAAATTGGCCCAATCAATGCCAAGGAGACCGCGGTAATGTTTGTCGATGAGGCGTTTTAAGTCTTGGGCTATATTTTTTTCAGGGTGAGAGCTCACGATGTCATAAAGTTCGGCTTCAATTAAGGCATCATTAATGCCAAGGATGGCGACAGCAGCAAACTGGTCTTGATAAGTATCCGCCAATACATCTTGAATCACCGGTTCCTTAAACCCATCGACGTCTTTAAGGTAGGTTTGCATGAATCCTTTGGAATAAACGATGCGGTTGAGCATTTTACCAACACCCTCCATAAAAGGTTCAGCCGCAACGGCGATGCCGCGTGTACGGCTTTTGCCCGAGGCCTGGGCCGCCAAGATGTGATGAATGGCATGCCCATACTCATGCAAGAGCCCAGAAAGCTCTCTTAATGAGAATTGATCGTTAGCAAAATTTAAGGAGATCAAGGAACCGCCATCGATATTTTTGGCAAGATAACCTTTCATTTTTAAGTCCCGCGATTTTAAATCCGGGACGATCTTGTAAAAGGGCGGCAAGTCCAAATCAATTCCCAAATCTTTGAAGAATCGACGGGCAATCTGGTCAGCTTGTTCCGGGGATAAACTAAAAGATTGGCCATCAAAAGAAATATGATGCTCCCTAGAAACTTCCCTTAGCCGCGTTTTCAATGATTCATCAAAT
>MGPH01000020.1:16310-27554 GCA_001797365.1 Deltaproteobacteria bacterium GWA2_45_12 | reverse complement strand
CTTCTTTTTGAGACTTAAACGCTTTCAGTCCCCCTACAAATTTTTTAAACCGGGCTTGGTACTTGGCTTGAATGCGATCTGCTTCCCGGTTTAAATCATCAGGGGTATAACCAAATTCTTTCCACTTCATCTTGACGTAATTACTTTGACCCAAACTTTTGGCAAAGACCTGACGTTCGACAATAAGCCCCTTATACAATTCAAGAGCCTCCTGCATTTTTTGCTTTCTTTTATCTAAATCTTTTTCAGGAGACCCCAACAAGGCGCGGCCCTGAGTCACACGCTCCTTTTGCCTGGCTTTAAGGCTGGCATCCATGGCTCCGATATCCAGTTGCCTCTTGGCCCAAATGGACATGGTCCTTAACTGGGATTGAACTTCCGGGGTGAGATCATCTAAAGAAACATGATCAACATAGTTCATCAACGCCACTAGGGGAAGTTTAAGGCTTGAATAAAGGGCGGACTTGACTTCTTCTTCGAGTTTTCCCGCTTGTTTGCCCTCTTCGTTTTCGGCCATCACCAATTGGGCTCCAAGGTAATCAAGTTTGTTCATCACATAGCTCACAACCTGATCCATTTTTTTGTGCAAATCTTGCACTCTGACAGAAGAAAGAGCCTCGCCATTCTCCGGCACTGTTTGTTTGTCACATTGGTTGCTCTGTTCGTTATAGGCCTCATAGGTGACGGAATCCCGTTGACCCTCCAATTTTTTGGGGGCACGCAAAACGACAAAGGAATCAAACGGATTTTGCCACCCCTCGCGCTGGGCCATATCCACAACAAAAAGCGACCCCATCATCATTTGATCGACAACAGCCTCTTCGTCGGAAGCTTGGCCATCCTGCCTCAGGAGAAAACTGACTGTTTTAGGATCTTCTCCTTCTGCTACACCAATGACATAACTAAGAAGAATGAGTTGTTCTTCTTTTTTTCCATCCCCATTAAGATCGAGATTTTTTAGGACACATCGGCGATAAAAAACATGGAGGGAATCCCAGTTTGAAGGAGTGATGAAGGCCGCTATGTCTCGTTGACTTTTAACCTGATTGACAATTTGTTTAAAGGCCTCTGGATTGCCCACAGTCCAATAATTGTCTTCCTTTTCGTCCCATGACGTACCAGAAATTTTAATATCAGGTAACGAAGGCCTTGGATCTTGAGGCAAGGGTGGGGATGATAAAATAGGGACCATTTTAAATCTTTCCTGTAGATTCTTTTAAAAACACTTTCTTTATCGTCTAAAACACAAAAATGTTGTGGGAATCTCCTTCTCAAAATAACCAAATGAAATCAATTGGATAGTACATCTAAAAAATGAAAAGGGCGGCAAGTTCTACGTGGGCTGTTTGAGGAAACATATCAAAGGGCTGTATCGTTTTTATTTCATACCCTTTCTCTTTTAATAAAAATACATCCCTTGCAAAAGTGGCGGGATTGCATGAAACATAAACCAGTTTTTTGGGCTTTAAATCTACAATTCCTTCCAAAACTTCCTTCAACCCTTCACGAGGCGGGTCACACACCATGGAATCCAAACGAATTCCCATACGCTTTAATTCAAACAAACCTTGAAGAGCTGAGGTATGCCTCCATTCAATATTTTGCATCCCTTGATCGTGGGCCTGTTTTTTTCCATGCAAGATGGCCTTTTCATCCCGTTCAATCGCCCATACTTTATAGGCCAGTTTTGCCAAGGGAAGGGTAAAGTTTCCAGAACCACTAAAAACATCGGCGACGACTTCGTTCTTCTTCACATCAAGTTTGTTCTTAACCCAATCAACCAGATTTTGATTCTGCTCGGGATTGACTTGCCCAAAACCCGTAACAGAATCGTCCCGAAGTTCAAGACGGAAACGGGTAAAATCCCCCCTACCCCCCTTTTTTCCCGCATACGGGATCCCGCTACACGGTGATAAAGGGGGATATTCCTCCCAGCCTTCCCCCTTTAAAAAAGGGGGATTGAGGGGGATTTTTTCACTTTGATTTTTTATTTTTTTTATCTGCTCGTTAAGATTTTCTCTGGCAATCAAGCAGGCTTCAACAGGAACAACACGATGGCTATGGCATTCATAAAAACCGATTTCTCCCTTTCGATTGCGATGAAGCTGGATGCGATTTCGATAATGCCATTGCTTGGGAGATCGGATGATGGGCTGAATTATTTGTTCGTCCACTTTCGCAAATTTTTTCAAAACCTGTACAACGATATGCTGCTTTGCGGCTATTTGAGCATCATAGGACATATGTTGAATATCGCACCCGCCACATTTAAAAAAATAAGGACACTCGGGTTTGATACGATCGGGGGATGGTTTGTTGATGGTGATCAGGCACGCATCGGCATATTTTTTGTGATCTTTTTCAACCTGAATGGTCACAGTGTCACCGGGCACCGCCCACGGAATAAAATAAACCTTACCCTCATGCCTTGCCACACCATGCCCTTGGGAATTGAGATTTTCAACGACAACCTGAATGTGGGGGAGGGGCATATTGGTCGCGAATAATGGTTCGACAAGGCATGTCCGGGTAAGGGCAATTCATGAATTGCCCTTACAAAAAAGGACACCCTGAGCTTGCCCCGCATACGGGGTCCCGCTACGCGGTGATCGAAGGGTCACTCGCAATTTACAAGATGAGTTTTAAACAATATCCAATAATGTCGAATCGTAATCGTTTTTATAAGAGCCTTTCTTAAAAAGCGACTTGGAAAGATCAGCCTTCCTCTTTTCAGATTCAAAACCATAACGAATCACTTGGGCCCGGATGTCGGGGTGGTGATACTTCAAATTATGCGTATCGCTTCCCTTTTTCAAAAAGCGGATAATACCATCGGTCTTGTACCCCATCAAAAACAAGAGACGCCCGCATATTTCGTCAGCCAAGGTTTCATGAGCCCTTCTTAGTTCAAAAATTTCGTCCCAGGTTAATTCCTGAAGGGAATCGGAATGGGGCCTTAAAGCACACGCATGCCCCCATTCGTGGGACATGGCCCCGGCAAGGGTTTCCTGGTCGTTTAAATGGGCTTCCAAAAAATCAACGCCTAAATAAACAACATCCTGCCCATCCACACACACCACCATTCCCTTGGCCGGAATAACCTTGCAGTTCTTCTTTTTTAAATAATTTAATCTTTTGGTAAGCCGGTCAATAAGACCCCGTGGGGCAAAAAGAGAGGCCAGTTTTCCGATTTCATCCAGGGACAAAACAATGGGAGGGGTTTCCCCCAATGATTTTCTTTGAGCCTGGTCAGTGCCACGCCCACTAATAACGGGTCGCGGGGCATTAAGAATAAGATTGGGACCGGAAGATGAGATTTTATCAATGCGCATGTGGTTTTAGAGTAGCATAGTTTCCACCAATGATTCAATCGTGGCTTTGGGGGGAACACAATGAACGGGCAACCCCTGTAGGCGGGCCTCTTTTTGGGTCATGGGGCCCATGCACGCAATACGCGTCTTTTGAAAAGAAGGATCCTCCATGCCCTTAGGCCAACAGGAGATAAAATTTTTCACCGCCGAGGCACTTAAAAACACCACCCAATGGCAGGGCGTTCGAGTAAAAATATTTTGCCATTTTTCAGGATCAAGTTTTGGCTTTTTGTTCTGATAAGCAAAAACAAGGTCAAAGGGTTGTTTTATTTTTTCAAGATTTTCCTCAACAACCGTATGTCCTTCCTTGGCTCTTACAATCAAAACTCTTTCCTTTTTCTTAAGCTTCTTTTTTAAAGCCTTCACGAGCGATTCGGCATTATAGTTTTTGGGAATTAAATTGGCATGAATTCCTTTTTGTCTTAAAGAGGCCGCTGTTTTTTCGCCAACACAGGCTATTTTAATTTTTTCAAGAAAACGGGCATCCTTCCCCATTTTTTCCATGCGTTGCCAAAAATAATGCACTCCCCAATGGCTTGAAAAAACAATCCATCGATAACGGTTAATTTTCTTTAGAACCGCATCTAAAGAAGCCCATGAACTCATGGGCGCTATTTGAATAAGCGGCATTTCAAGAACATGGGCCCCGTAGACTTCAAGCAGTGTCTTTATTTTTTCATTTCCCTGGTGTGTGCGGGTGACAAGGACGGTTTGGTTATGCAAGGGTCTTTTTTCAAACCAGTTCAATTTTTCCCTTAAAGAGACAACAGCCCCTACAACAACGATAGTGGGTGGTTTGATATTCTGATTTTGTGCTTCGGCTGCCATCGTTCCCACCGTGGCCACAACCGTTTTTTGTTGGGGGTAAGTCCCCCACTGGATCATGGCCGCAGGAGTTTGAGGGTCCATGCCATATTTGAGAAGTTGTTCCATGTTTTCCTTAAGGTAATGGTACCCCATCAAAAAAACTAGGCTCCTCATGGAAACAAGACCTTTCCAAAATTCCTCCCGATGAAGCCCGCTGGGATCTTCATGACCCGTCACAAAAACAAGTTCCGAGGTATAATCACGATGGGTGACCGGAATACCCGCATAGGCCGGCACAGCCATGCCTGAGGAAACCCCCGGAATGACTTCGCAAGGGATTCCTGCTTCCATCAGTGTTTGCAACTCTTCCCCTCCCCTGCCAAAAACAAAGGGATCCCCCCCTTTAAGCCGCACGACTGTTTTGCCTTTTTTGGCTTGGGCGATCATCATGGTTTCAATATCGGTTTGATGTGCCTGAAAGTGACTGGCTCCTTTTTTCCCCACATATACAAGCTTTATCTTTGAACTTAATCCACTTAGAAAAGACGGATTGGCCAGGTAGTCATAAAAAATCACATCGGCTTCTCTTAAAACCTGAAGTCCTTTAACCGTGATAAGCCCCACATCACCGGGACCGGCGCCTACTAAATAGACTTTTCCACTTTTCTTTTTATCGATCATGATGATTGTTGGTAAAATTGATCTTATAAATACAGAGTCATGGTTCGACGGGGCTTCAGCCAGAGGCTGATCCGCCTCTGGCGGACACCATGTCCGGGTAAGGGCAATTCATGAATTGCCCTTACAAAAAAGGACACCCTAGAGCTCCGTCGAAGGGTCACTCGCCATTTATAAGATGAATTCTAGTTATTATACGCCATTAAACAGCCAAAAACCTTCCCCCCGGCATCAACCGTAATCGCCCCCCCAATTCCAATTGGGTTAAAAGGACGGTCAATTTTTCAGAGCTCAAACCGGTAGCCCCGATAATCTCGTCAATGTTTTGCGAGCGTTCGCGACACGCCTGAACCACCTTCGATTCGTCCGTATTACTTTCAACTAAGCTGAGTTTCATTTTCTGTTTTTCATCTCCAAGATTCCGTGACAAGCCATGGGGCCTTGACTGGGCAAGGCTCGCATCCTGTGCCAACGAGCGTAGGGGATAATGCCATTCATCCAAAATATCACGCCCTTCCATCACCAGCTTCGCCCCTTGCTGAATCAGACGATGACAACCGCGTGACCGTAGAGAATCAAGAGGTCCGGGCACTGCAAAAACGTCCCTATTCTGTTCCGTGGCATACCGGGCGGTAATCATGGCTCCACTTTTTTCATTGGCTTCCACCACCAAAACTCCGCGAGACAATCCACTAATGATGCGGTTGCGTCTGGGGAAAAAACTGGGATGGGGAAAAGCTTTAAAAGGAAATTCCGAAACAAAAGCCCCTTTCTCCAAAATTTTTTCAACATATACGCTGTGTTCGGGGGGATACAAAAATCCAAAACCGCTTCCCAAAACAGCCACTGTAATGCCCCCAAGTTCCAGGGTTGTCTTATGCGCTTCAATATCAATGCCCTTGGCAAAACCACTGACAATGGAGAACCCCCCTTCCACACATTCACGCACCAAACGTCGACAGGCCACAACTCCATATTCAGTCACCGCACGTGAGCCTACAACGCCCAAACAATCATCCGATGACAAAGCCGAAAGATTTCCCCATACAAACAAAAGGGGTGGAAAAGAGTGAATCTGTTTTAACAAAGGGGGATAGGCTTTGTCTTTAAAACTTAAAATTTGGATGTTTTTTTTCTGATAAAAGGAAAGCTCTTCTTCGCCCTGTTTTAAGTCGACAGGACGTTCCAAAGCGCTCACCACACTTGGACGCAAGCCACATTGAATCAAATCATCTTTGGAAGCCCCAAAAACAGCCTTGGCTGAACCAAAATGATCAAAAGCTTTTATAAAAGATTGGGGACCTATGGCCTCTCTATTATTAAGGGCAAGCCAATAAGGAAGATCAGGATGGTTTAAGTCCATAAACCTATTAAACCCAAAATAGGCTTTTTGAAAAGAAAACAAATGCCCCACAACTATCATAGGAGCTCGCGTCGCCCCCTCCATCGGCAAAGCCAATGGAGCCTCCCCCTCAACGCGCCTGTGGCGCTTTTAGTAGATTCCAGAAAGGGACGCGAGCCCCTATCAAGGTGTGTGGGGCAAAATAACAAAAGTATTAAAACAACAAGTTTAGCAGTCTGTTGACAAATTGTAAGGGCAATTCATGAATTGCCCTTACCCGGACATGGTGAGCCCCGTCCCGCAAACGGGATCCCGCCACGCGGTGATCGAACCATGAACTGGACTTTGTCAACATACTGTTAGGATGATTGACCCGATCCGGAACCGTTGGTCTTGCCATCAACCCGTTCTTTAAGTTCCTTCCCTACCTTGAAAAAAGGAAGCCTTTTGGGCTTTACGGTGATGGATTCCCCTGTACGAGGATTTCGCCCTGTATAGGACTGATAGCTTTTGGGAACAAAGCTCCCAAAACCACGGATTTCAATCCGTCCGCCTTCAGCCATTTTTTGGGTCATGGTATCGAAGACAAGATTAATAACATCTTCTGCTTTTTTTCTCGGTGCTTTGAGTTTATCTGCAAGAAGATCGATCAGATTTGACTTGTTCATTGGCCTCTCCCCCACCCCGTTCCCCCAAGTTTAGATAGGCTAAAGTTTAGCAAGCATAAAACATGAAGTAAACAGGGTAGTTAGGAAGGCATCTAAAGTGATTCTTTAAGTATTTAGTTCAATAAACTGAATTAAAGAATGTTTCCTAGCTTCAAAGCAAGCCCCATATCCCCCACAACTTTTAATTTTCCTGACATAAAAGCCATCTGGGGATTAAGCTTTTTTTCAACAATATCGGAAAGATCGTTCACGCTAATGGTAACAGTGCACTTGGCCTGCCCCCCTGAACCCTGGCTAATTTTTCCACCAGGCTGGGTTAAATCCAAAGTCCAAATAGAATCCCCGCTCGCTTCTCCCGTGACTTTGAATTCATAAATGGAATTAATGGCCAAAATTTTATCAGCCCTTTCCTTAAGACGTTCCGTGATCTTTTCTTGAAAAATTTGTTGTGCTGTCAAAGCCATAAGGTTCTCCTTTAGTGGTTATGTGTTATGGGTAGAGGATCAACCGTTACCCATGACTTACTTAGAAAAAAATGAATGGATATTCAACCAAAAAATAAATCTTTCTGGTGCCATACACGAATCACCCAGTGCCCAAATAATAAAATAAAGACCGACATTCCGTAAACCTGGGCGAAGAGCACGGGATAATCCAAACGCCAAGCGGGCTTGACCCATCGAATTCCATTTTCAACGGCATAAACAAGAAAGAAAAAATAAACCAGGGGCCCGGCGGCATTATAGCGAAAGGCTTCAAATAACTGCCCTTTGGCCATAACCAAAAAAGACCGTGTCAACCCACACCCCGGACAATCAACATGAAATTTCCACTTCCAAAAGCAAAGGGGAATCTCATTGACCGCTTGGGGAGTAAGCCACCAACCGGCGGTAAGGATGATAAGGAGAAATAAAAAGGGTGAAAATGCTATGATACGTTTCCAAAGCATAACTTGTTGCTAGCATGTTGACAAAGTCCCAATTCATGGTTCGATCACCGCGTGGCGGGATCCCGTTTGCGGGACGGGGCTCACCATATCCGGGTAAGGGCAATTCATGAATGTCCGGGTAAGGGCAATTCATGAATTGCCCTTACAATAACGGACACCCTGCCTGCCCGCCTTTGGAGGGAGCCCCGTCCCGCGCACGGGATCCCGCTACGCGGTGATCGAAGGGTCACTCGGTGTTTATTGAGACTGACTTTAATCATTGCAGAGAACAGCTATGCTAACAAAAGCTTTTATGAATTCGCCTGTTTTTCAGCAAGGTCGCCCAAGAAAGGAATTTTGTAGCGTTCCCCCTGATAGGCTTTGATCATGCAGATAATCCACACCACAAAGAAGGCCAACCATACAATGGGAGAAAGAATGCCAATGATGGCTCCCAAGAAACTGGCAATAGCCCCTAAAACGGCAGCAAGAATGGTGAGTCCAATCTGGATGACAAAACTGGAAACCCCCAAAATGATGGCTTGCCAAGCGTGAAAACGAACATCTTTATTGTTTTTTTCAATCACCAAAAAAACAATCCCTGTAATGAGGGTGCACACATAACAAAGCAATGAGGCAACATTGGGCGCCAAGCCACTTCCCCCTGCTGCCGGTTGAGACTGTTGATTCATGAAGGCCTCCTTTATCGCGCCGAAGCTCCTTACTTAGGAGCGAAGGCGGATTTATCACGCCAAAACTTCCATCATGGAAGTTTTGACGAATTTATTGATTAATGAACATGGGATGGTATCTAAAAAAAACCCAACTTGCCAACAAATTATTCTTTCTATAAATCAAACCATCTCGATTCCCGAAAAAGACTCTCGGGAATGACTCCCTATTATTCCCTGTAAAACTCATCCAGAATTTCCTTGTATTTTTCGGAAGTGAATTTGCGCTTTACTTTCATGGTTGGAGTGAGTTCGCCTGTTTCCACTGAAAATTCCTGGGACAAGATGGCAAATTTCTTGATGGATTCATATTTGGCCAACTGCTTGTTTTTGGATTCGATCCGTTCACGAACAAGGACCTGAATTTTTTCATGGGTAACAAGCTGCTCATAAGTTTCAAACGGGATCTTTTTTGATTTGGCGTAGATCACCACCTCTTCCTGATTCAGTGTGACGAGCGCCGAAAGGAATTTGCGTTTGTCCCCGTGAACAATAATTTGTGAAATAAAAGGATCGGTTTTGATGAGGTTTTCAATATTTTGGGGAGCAATGTTTTTTCCTGCTGCGGTAACAATAATATCTTTTTTACGATCGGTAATTTTCAGGAAACCGTCTTTATCAAATTCGCCGATATCCCCTGTATGAAACCATCCCTTTGAATCGATAGCCTCACTGGTAGCATCGGGATTTTTAAAGTATCCCTTGAAAACCACCCCCCCCTTCACCAAAATTTCACCATCCGGGGCAATTTTAATCTCGACACCGGGAACCACCTTCCCCACTGTTCCCACACGATTATATTTTTTTGAATTGCAGGTAATGGCTGCCGAGGTTTCCGTAAGCCCATAGCCTTCCAGAATCAAAAATCCGGCCGCATGGAAAAAGTCGGCAATTTCTTTTGAAAGGGGGGCCCCTCCTGAAAGAAAAAACCGGACACGCCCCCCCATTTTTTCATGAAGCTTTGAAAAAACAAGCTGATAAGCAAGTGGCCATTGGGCCTTGATGAGAAGCGGAACCGGTTCGTTATGCAAGGTATATTCAGCGCGCATCTTTCCCACCTGTAGCGCCCAGTTGAAAATCTGTTTTTTAAGCGTTGAGCCTTGCTCCAGGGTTTGCATGACCCGCCCGTGCACTTTTTCAAAAATGCGTGGCACACTGGCCATGACATGGGGTTTGACTTCAGAAATATTATCCATCAATTTGTCGATGCTTTCGGCATAACACTGGACAAAACCAACCTGGATTTGGGCAAACTGCACGGCACGGGCCAAAATATGGGCCAGGGGCAAAAATAAAAGGGATTCATCGCTTTCACGAAGGTCAATCATCTTAAGAAGCGCATCCAGCTCACACAAAAAATTTCCGTGGGTAATGACGGCCCCTTTGGGGTTTCCGGTGGTGCCACTGGTGTAAACATAGCTTGCCTCATCATCGGGGCCCAATTCGTGGGACATTTTTTCAAAAACTTTCCGGCTTTCTTTTTCGCCGTTTTTTATCACATCTTCCCATAAAACAAATTCGTCATTTTTGAGTTTTTTTGCATTTTTCCCGAACACGATCACATGTTTTAAATTTTTGAGGGAAGAACGGATTTTTTTTATTTTTTCAGCCTGATCTTTTTCAATAATCACCACTTTGGCTTCTGAATTTTCAAGAATGAATTGAGCCTGATCCGTGGTGTTTGATTCGTAAATGGGCACAGTAATGGCGCCGGTTCCCAAAATGGCCAGATCCGAAAGGGTCCATTGATAACAGCTTTTTGAAAAGAGACAGACGCGATCCCCTTTTTGGACACCCAACCCGGCCAAACCATCGGTTAAAGCTTCGACTTTGGTGGCCACTTCTTGCCAGGTAAGGGGTTTCCATTCCCCATTTTCCTTAAAGCGCATGGCGATGGCTTGCGGACGTTTTTTGATGGTGTGTTGAAAGGTTTCAAGAAGATTTTTGGCGTACATAATCGCGGGAAAGTAGCGTAAGAAAAGGAAAATGTCTAGATTTTTGTGTGTTGTGTAAGGGCGCAGCAAGCAGCGCCCGTACGGAATCATGTAGGGGCGCTGCTTGCTGCGCCCGCGATTATGAAATCCTAATTCGTTGTCGAACGACAAGGCCTATAAAAACCACACCAAACAAAATCATCAATGCATTGGCCTGTAGAGGCTTTCGTGAAGCACCCATATCGCAACCACAGCCCCCAGCCCTGGCTTTTTGGCCTTCAGGGGGGTCTTCACCAACGACGGGATTGGCACATGTCGTATCCTGAACCTGTCCAGGCTTGGCTGATAGAGCCCGCGCTCCCGCACGACCCGCAATGCGGCGAATACCGGCTTTTAAAGCAGCCACATCATCATCACCACCATCATCAATTTGGGGAAGCCCTTCATCGGTTTCGCCATTACAGTTATTGTCGAACCCATCGCACATTTCCTCGGCATTTTCGTTGATGGTCCCATCCCCGTCATGGCAATCGCCGGGAAGGCTTCCATCATCACAATGATCAGATTCACAAAAGCCATCATCATCATCATCTGTAGTAGGATCCCCATTACATTTGGCATCGTTAGAATCGGCACCTTCATCACAGTCATTATCAACCCCGTCATCACAGATTTCAAAATTTTGGGGATGGATTAAATCGGCATGATCGTCAGGATTGGAACTATCATTACAATCCCCCGGAATTAAAGGAAGCTCGCACAACGTGGCAGTTTTATCGCAAAAT
>MGPH01000020.1:0-16300 GCA_001797365.1 Deltaproteobacteria bacterium GWA2_45_12 | reverse complement strand
CGTCATCGGCATTGTTGTTTTGATAGCAAGCGGGATCAAGACCGCCTGCTAAATGATTCTCGTCACAGTTAAAATCGGTCAGTCTTTGCCCACATTGTTCAGTAGCCCGGGGACTAATCTCGGCATTATTGTCATCGCAATCCCCTACATCCTTGGAAGGGTCATTACACTCAAGAACGGGATGTCCACTTTCATCTAAAACAGCAACACCATTTTCCTCTTTTTGTTTTCCAGGGCAAGTTCCATCATTATCCACATCAGCCCCACGATCTTCTGCACAGCCTTCGTTAATTTGGCCGTTACAGTTGTCATCTATGTCGGTGGTGTCACAGTTCTCTCTGGCAGAAGGGTTTACTTCGGGCAGGCGATCCTCGCAGTCAGCGATATCAGTTGCTTGAGCCCGGGGAATGCAAATATTGCTGTTTCCAGCTATACACTCCTGATCTCCTGGCTGGGTACATGAGGGGGAATTCAAACGGACAACACCACTAGGATCTCCCGACAAATCTCCATCAACATCCCTCACCCAATCACGAGTCGCCCGCTGCTCATCGTCACACATATCGGCACCTCTAATATTACAACTCGTTTGGCGCCTTGGGTCGGTATCGTCACAGTCGATATGCGCTGGCCTACCATCACAACTAATTGTAAGCACATCCCCATTTCTTATTTCATGGACGCAATCCGGATAATCATTTTCGGCAAAATCATTGATTTTCCCCATGGATAAAAGCCAGAGTAACGCTTGGAATAACGCTGCACGTGCCTGATTCGCATCCCCATAACCATCTCCATCCGTATCAGGGCAATAAAGGGGTTGGCAGGTACCTTCGTTGTTGGGACCTTCCCCATCATCCCCCCCCGGGCCTGTGCCGCCCGGACCATTATCTGCATCTTCAGGCACTACATCTTTATTGGTGTCATCGGGGTCACCGGGAGTTGCTCGTGGATCCCAGCATGGGTCATTGCCATCGGCACCACCTTCACAAAAACCATCTCCATCGTTATCAATAATATTATCGTTTACATTAGCACTATCAGGAATACACCATTTGGGATCATCATGTACTCTGTTGGCAAAACCATCTTCATCAGTTGTGGCTTGAAAGGCGGTAATATTAAATTTTCCTTGGCAAACACGAACACTCGTACCATTTCCAAACACGCATTGGCGAGAGTCATTAGCACCAAAACGGCTGCCATCAGCAGAGTTGAATATGTCATTCGCTGCCTTATTAGTTTGAATGTAAATATTTCTAAAATAAACCCGCTGCGCGTCTCTGCTGCATTCAAATGGATTTCTATCGCCCAGATTTCTTGCATTAATTAACGCATAGCCGTAATCGCACAAGGTTGCAGAATCTGCCAAAGGTCCAAAATTTCCCAATATAAGCCCTTTCTCATTGTTCGTAAAACGGAAGGGGCTACCTAAATTAATCATTTCTAATTGTGTATTGGATTCGTCTGTAAAAAAACTGACAAGGTCAGCTTCGGAATAACTCAAGCTATCTGTATAGTGGCATGCATCTGCAAAACTTGGGATATGCCCATTAGCCGCCTCATAAGCAGATATAATGTTCTCTTCATCCAACAAATCCCTAGTTTTTGTCATGAAGTAAATGGCTTCGGCATTATTCTGATAACGAGTATCGGGGGTTTGGTTAGCAGCTGCAGCAGAATCTGGCTGCACACAAGGAGATTCATCAGTGTGACCATCATTATCGTCATCACGGTTGTTTTCGCAAATTTCAGTAGCCACTCCTGGTATGGCGCAGTCCCCATCTCCAGAATTAAACAAACCTATCTTGTGACGTAAACTATTTTCATTTCTTGCTAAATCACTGACGTTATAAACAATGCACCTTGCGTAGGAAAAGTTTGATATTAAAAAAATGAATGAAAACAAAAGAAAAGAAAAATATTTTTTCATACACCATCCCTCTAATCTTATTATCGGTTGCTTGAAGGAAATGTTTCTTAATAAAAATAAAAAACCCCTTAAAGTTTCCTTTAAGGGGTTTTTTGGGGAATTCCACCCGTGAGGGCAGAATGGGGTTTGGGTTAAAAAACCTTTTAACTTTTTTGCTTTCGCGCAATAACCAAGGGCAGCACCATCAACATCGCCCACATTAGCATAAGGGGAGATTGTTTTGACGCGCCATGACTTAAGCTGCAACCACCGCCTTCGGCTTTTAAACCACCAGCAGGATCTGTAGGCAAACTGCCTGACAAATCTCCGCCACAGGCTGAAAGCCAATCGCTTACAATTCGGAAACGGTTACAATCAACCGGCGGCCCATCGGGAAGACGGCATCCAGAATCCTCACCGTCAATATCTCCATCGCAATCATTGTCTGCGCTATCGCTGCAGGTTTGGCCTTCATTTATTCTTTCAACACCATTGGGGTTGACACTGGCATCATTATCATCGCAGTCCCCTGTTTCACGATCGTGGTTGTGACATTCTTCAGCGGTTATTTCATCACTAATGACACAAAAACCATCTCCGTCATTGTCACCCTCCCAATCATCACACGCTGCATCTGCACCACTACAATCTTCGTCAATGCCATTGCCGCAAATTTCTTGGTTTCCACCAAAGCGGGCAGGGTCTAGATCATCACAATCATCGGACCCTTCATCGCCATCGCAATAGTCGGGGCGCACACCCACGGGGCAATGGTCATCATTGTCTTCGTCGGTATCATCACAGGCGTCGCCCATGCCATCGCCATCGGTATCGTCTTGATCAGGGTTGGCTACTTGCGGACAATTGTCATCTTCATCGGGTATGCCATCGTCATCGTCATCATCATCGTCATCACTGCATACATTTGTGTTGTCACAACTGTTGTCATTGCAATCAATGGCCCCGTCACCATCATTATCAATACCATCACTACAAAAATCTTCGGTATTCTCTTCTCCGCAATTCGGGGCATGGTTGTTCAACAACCGGAAACGTCCCCAATTGTTAAGACTTCGAACACCCATTCCTGGTTGCTGGGCCTGGTTCATTGAGAAAATTCTCATGCCAAAACCATTTCCCAAACCATTGCCATTATTATTGTTGTTGGCCATAGGGTCCCAGCAGTCACTATCAGCACAGTCGATATCGCCATCACCGTCATTATCAATACCATCACTGCAATCTTCAGGGGGCGCACAAGGTAAGTCCGCTCCAGAGCAGTCTTGGTCTATGCCGTCACCACATTCTTCCTCATTGCCGGGAAATCTGTTGGGATCGCGATCATCGCAATCAGGGTTGCGGCATATCCCCGCAAAACCGCTTCTACCACAGGCGCCATCTCCATCAATATCATCATCACAGGCATCGCCAATACGATCCCCATCCATATCAGCCTGATCTTCATTCGGATTCCAAATGCAGTTATCATCGCAATTGGTAGTATCACCATCTTCACAGTGGTCATTAATATCACCATCGCCATTTCCATTGTCGAGAATGTCATCATCATCCCAATCACATTCTTCATTGAGCACACCATCTCCGTCATTGTCGATAAGGTCTTCGCATATCTCAACAACATTCCCATTTCCACCGGGGCATTCCAAATCTTCACCACTGCAATCTTCATCAATATCGTTTCCGCAAGTGTCACGAGCGTCGGGGTGAATATCTTTGTTCTCATCGTCACAATCCCCACCACCCACACGACCATCCCAGCATTCTTGATCTTCAACACTACCATCGACTCCACGAACAACACCTTCACAAATATCGTCATTATCCGTATCAGTACAATCCTCGTTGGCGCCTGTGGCAGGAATGCCTTCACAAAAACCATCACCATCACCATCAATCAAACGGGGATCTACATCATCAGGAATACAAACATTTGTTTTTTCATAAGGTTCGCGAGTGTCATTGGGATCAGGCAAAAAGGCCTCTTTTCGAAATTCGCCGGGACAGACATAGACGCTACCCACATTTTCCGAACCATTATCATTCAAGCACGATTGGTTATGGTTTGCTGCAAAGCGTCGTTGAATTCCCTCAACATCCGGATCATTATCAACTCCCAAAGAAGAATTAAAGAGTTGGTCATGGCTCAGATGATTTGTTTCAATATAAAGATTTCTGAAAAAAACTAGACGCGTATTACGCGCACAAGTAAATGGACTAGCCCTATTAGCAAAATTGGTTCGACCATCAATGATAACAGCCCCATAATCACAAGTTGTAGCTGGGTCTGTATGAGGCGACCAGTTCCCAAGTATCAAACCCATATTTTCATTGGAAAAACGCATAGCACCGGTCAAAACAATTTTTTCAAGATTTTGGTTGTTGGCATTGGTGAAAAAACTCATGAGCATGTTTTCAGGCCAAGCAAGGGGATCATTATAGGTACATCGATTATGATCTATTAACTCCGCTTCATTGAGCTGATCCCACTTTTTAGTCATGAAATAAATAGCTTCAGCACCTGCCTGGTATTTGGTATCTGGATTTTGATTGGCAGCTTCATCAGAGTCAGGTTGAAAACAACCTGCCTCATCTGTATGGCCATCATTGTCATCATCACGGTTGTTTCTGCAAATTTCATTGGGCACACCCGGTATACGGCAATCACCTTCATCGCTATTATAAAGGTTTAAGTGAAAACGAAGCCCATTCTCATTACCAGCATCATCGGAAGGCTGATGAACCTGGCACCGTGCCATGGCCTTGGAAGCCATGAACATGAAAAACAAGAAAGTAATCAATAATATTTTTTTCATAAAATTTTTCTCCCCAAATTCCCCTTCCCTCACCCAAACTTTTCTAACCCAGGTTAATTATCGGCAGGCTTATTAAAAGGTTGCGCAGGACGGCAAGATTTTTAAAAAAAATAAGCTTGACTTTAAAAGTGGTCACTTTATTATGACCTTGTTATGACATTAAGCATCTCCAAGGCAGCCCTTAAACCAAAACTGTTGAGTTATTTACGTTTTATCGAAGAAAAAAAGGAAAAAATCATCATCACCGACCATGGCAGGCCTGTGGCCACTATTTTGCCCTATTCTTCCAAAAAGGATGGAGAAAACATTCAAAAACAATTAAAAAACAGCATTTTAAAATATGAAAATCCCTTAGATCCTGTTGGCTTGGAAGACTGGAAACTTATTTCATGATCGTGCTTGACACCCATACTTTACTTTGGTGGATTGATGCCAGCGCCCCCCTTCCTGTAAAAGCAACCAAAATTATCAAACAGGCCATTCAAAAGAAGAGCCTCTATATTTCAGCCATGTCTTTTTGGGAAATAGCCATGCTTCATAAAAAAGGGAGACTTGCTCTTTCCCTTGAAATTCATACATGGGTAGAAAAAGTGCTCCTGCTTCCCAGCTTACATATTATTGACCCCACCCCTTCCATTCTTATCAATTCGCTGCAACTTCAAGGACTTTCTCCAGACCCTGCCGATCGCATTATTGTGGCCACAGCCCTAAAACTTGGGTTCCCCCTTGTCACCAAAGATCAAGCTATTACTTCATCAGGGGTTGTAAAAACAATTTGGGATTAAGTGAGGGGCCCGACTAACAACCCCCATCATTCCAATAGCTTACATTAGTTCCTTCCCAAGGGTCTTTATCCTCCATTTTCAATTTTCCAAAAAACTTCACCTTTCCCGCAACTTTTGGAACAGGGTGCCGATAATTAGTATGACCGTTGGGGCATCATCCGCCCAACGTTCCCCTAAATGGGGGACGAAGGCGGGTGGCAAAAGATAAAACTGAGGAGATAAAGATTATGAGTATTTTATATGGTTTAAAAATAAGTCCACAAGTGGCAGGTGCAGGTGCCACTCCTCCAACAGGTGCAGCAGGTGCCACTCCTCCTCCAACAGGTGCAGCAGGTGCTGCTCCAGCTACAACTTACACAGCTCCCCCTCCTAATGTGTCCTATGGTATTCAGGGTGGTTTTTCGATTGACGCCTACAAAACTGAAGGCTGCATCGATCCTGGTGTAAGCGGCAGTCTAAAGGTTGGAGGTTTTTTCGCTTATCGACCCGAATTTTGGGACCGCCTTTCCTTCATGTTTGATTTAAATGGTGTCGCACGATTCTTACCTGGCATTGATAATATCCGCAAAAATCGCGGTAAAAATTGCAAAGATGAAGGTGCGGGCGCACCTGTTCCGCAGCCTACAGGAACACCACCTAAAGACCCAGGAGTTGGCCAAATAAAAGATCCAGAACCACCAAAGCCAGAAGATGAAAAAAATCCAACAATCGGAGGTGGTGGTGGACTTGACGAAGGTTTTGGCACCCCCCCTGTAGAACCTCCTACTGGAGAAGAATCTGAGGAGACATCTACAACTGGAAATGAAGGAGAAGATACAAATCCTTCTCCTAAAGGCCCTCCTGTAAGTTCTATTGATGCTCAATCTGTTGAAGCCGCTATAAATAAAATTGACCTAACCTATGCCATTGGCATTGAATCCCGCCTAGGACTGGGAATTGATGTCTTTCGGGAACAGGGAACCGATACAGCCGCACCTGATAATATTCGTTTATCCGCGGGGCTTGTACTCCTTGATTCAGAAAATATTATTGATACCGACCGAGCTGGCGGAGGCTACGATGATCGCCGCATTTATGAAGCTCGAAAGCAAACTAGCGGTGCATTGGACGGAGAATTTACATTTGTCCCCGCAGCTACAGCAAGCTGGGGCCATTTTGACCTTACGTTGGAGGCTTCCTTGTGGCGAGATACCACTATTGATGGCATTAATAAAGTTGAAGGAAAAAAAGGCCGCGAGATAACAGAGCGTCAAAGAACAAATGAGTTTGGCTTAACAGCTGGCTGGAATTTTGGCTTTAAACCTCCCAAAACCCCTCCTCCTCCAGCCGCAGGCCCAGAAAGACCGGCTAATGCCACATGCAATTCTTTTGATGACAATATCCTAGTTCCTGATGCCGAGAAAGATTCTGCTGGTAAAAAACTCACCATTGAAGCCTATTTGGCTAAATTAAATGATGAAACACTTACAAATAATGATGCTGTCAAAGCTTATCTTAAAGCCTGTAGTCAAGAAGATTTGACTAGCAAATTGGAATTTGTTGTACGTGCCATTCCAGTGGGTGATTTAAGCAACCCTACTCTTGAACGTCGTATTGTTCTTATTAACAAAGACACAAAAGAAGTGGTGTATGATAAAGATGGTTATCGAGAAACCACAGTTGACGGATCTGGAAACCATGTACCCACACCCAAACTTGTTCCTTTAACAGATATAAAGCTAAAAGCTCTGGCCGCAGCAGTAACTCAAGTCCCCATCAATGAAATTGCAGAAATCACTGGAACTCATTTGCAATTAGGTTTTGACCGTCCTTCCGACAAAGAAGTTGCTGCCTTTAAGGCTGTGCTTGCCGATTACGAGAAACTTTCTGATGCAGAGAAAGAAACTCAGCGTGACGCTTTCTTGAGGAGATTGGCTGAGCTTGCCCAAGTTGAGGGGAAAACGTTATCCTCTGAAGATAAAAAGCGGAATAAAAAATTATCGCCAGGCGAAAAGATCAAACCCGGCCCTATGATTCAATATTACGACGGCACCACTAAAAAAGGATTTGATGAAGCCCAAAAAAGAATCCACGCTGCGGCCCAAAAGATCGGGGAAGCTGGTTTAAGCATTGCCATTGACATCTATCGCGACAGATCTGGTTCTACCAAATACAATAAAGGCCTTTCGGATCGCGCGGCCCAAATGGCTGAAATTTACATGACCATTGCAGGGGTCAATGTTGTACGTGCCACGGGGCGCGGAGAAGTGGCTGCCTTAAACAGCGAAGGTCAGGCAACTTTATCTACTCACAATGCAGAAGGTAATGCCTTACGCGAACGTGACCTAAGAAAAGATGCTGGAGATACTTATATAAAAGACAGCAATCAGAATTCAGATGTTAAGTTCCGTATTTTTGACATTAAATTAGTCAATGCAACCGGCCAAGAAGTAGATGTCGCCACGTTTAAAAAAGAAGTGGATGCAACACCCCGCTACAGAACGATGTGGCAGGATGCGACTTACCGCGTAAGCACCAACATAAGTAAGTTAAAAGGCGTTACTTATTTTGGAGAACAACCAGACGCTAAAAAAGAATGCGACATTGTTCGAGTTCCTTTTGAATATAAAGATGCCTACGGTCACTCCATGGGCCTTGGGTACGCAAGCGGCGCTCCTGAAAGCGATATCGCCCCACAAAAGGATGCCCCAGCAAAGGTTGAGCTTGCAGAACAACCAAATACCATCGATGGTTTTGATGCGTCAGTAGAAGATCTTGTAGGTGGAATTACAGATGATGCTTCAAAAACCACCTTGGGTGGCCTTTCGCAAGCGCTCATAATAAAACTTGATGACGACAAAACCGAAATTACAAAAATAACAACTGTGGATGCTTCCACTCTGGAAAATTCAAAGCAGATGTTGGCTGTGGTTCTCAAAGACTTAACAGAAGCCAAGCAATTCTTGGATCGCTTGGCAAAAGCAATCGCTACCGTACCTGATACCGATCCCTACGAGGCCAAATTAACTTTGGCCAAAACGCAAGTTGAAAAAGCCATCACGGCATTAGCGACAGCTCTTACAGAGCTCGGTAACAAAACGTCCACTTTTTCAAAAACTAATCTTACAACAGCGATAGAAGACTATAAAAAGAGCTATCCAAGCATTACTTTAACCAAGGGGACAACCCTTAATATTGGTACCGATGGTACAATGAGCATCCCCTTTACCGCTGGCACTGGTAACGCTGCCAGCTTTGAGAAGCTTCCTGAAAAGAAACCTTATGTGTTTGCCCTCTTAAAAGAAGGTGAGCGTGTTAGTTTAATACCACTTTTAGGAGTTAAAGTTGAGGGTACAAATCTTAAAGTAAATGTCCCAAAAAGATTGAAAGACAAAGTAGTAGATCTATTAATTACTGGGGGCCAAGCAAAATTAGACCTAACCCAAAAACAGCTTGCAACTGGGGAAGAGCTAACTCTTAAATCCCCTCCACCTCCAAAACGTAAAGGGCACCGATAAAAAAGGAAACTTATGGCTACCATTTCCAGATATTGTGAATTTCTGCCCAATGTAGATGCAGGTGATTTAAAAAAATACAATTCCCTTGCTGCACTTTATGAGGCAACTGGGAAAAAGCCAACTCTATCCAATGCTAACAGCGGAGTTTCACTTTCCCGTTATTTTAAAACAACAAGCGGTAAAAAATTAGTTCTTACTGAAGAAGGAAGAAACAAACTGGAATGTCTTTCCATGTTTGACTTAAATCCAAGCCTTACAAAAGAGTTGAGAGACTATTTACCACTAGATAAAACAGGAAGCATCAATGGCAATTCTATCTTGGGCCATCTTGTTTTTGGTTATAACGCTGACGGCAACCCTCTTCTTGTTTCTTTGGCCGAATTTAATAACGCTTATGATGGTAACGACACGGAAAGAAACAACCGCATTATCGGCCTTGTGTCTTTATTGGGCATTTTAGATGCCATGGCCACCGAGCCTGAAGCCCAAATGCCCAAGGATATTCATGCCAATACATTTCCTATAACAGCTGTTGAATTCAAAAATGCTTTAAATAAAGCGGGTCTTTTTGATGTTGATACAAGAGCACAAATTACTGACACTCATTACCCCCAATTTTTTGGCGAAAAAACGGTCATTACCCGTGATGATTTTTTGGGAGCCGTAAGTAAAAACCCCTATGCGAGTGCCGCCATATTGGAAGCCGTAAGAATCATCCAACGAAAACCCAACACAGAACAAAAATTCTCCATCACTATTGACGGAGCCACTCTTGAAGTAACTATTACCTTAAAAAGAAATGATCCTGTGACTTATATTAACTTTGAAAAGAATGACAAAAAATTCATCTATACCTATATTGAAGGTGCACTTACCTTGGATACAACAGCCTCTTCAAAGGATCTTCCAAAAACATTTATCGGCCTTCCCTATGCTGAGGAAGCCATAAAATTATTCAATGCCCAACAGGCAGCCGCTACCGTCCCCGCTCAAGCGGGGCCTTAAATTTTCTCAGTGCTTTGAAACTGGGAATAGGGAGCTTCCTGGCTATGTTGCCGAGGCCAGTAAATCAAGCGATCAAACTTTAACCATTACTGAAAAAGATGCTAAGGCGCAGGCCTTGAATGCGTTTTATCAGCCTGGAAAAACCTATAAGTTTTACATTCTTTATTCCAAAGATGGTTCGGCACCCTATGAACAGGTACAGGCTTCCGGGTCTGTGACTGTTTCAACCGCTGTCACTGACACTGACGAAGAAGGCCCAGGTGCCTTGGATGAAGAAACCTGATATTTTTTGACATTATTCCCCGCCCTTGCAAAAGGGCGGGAGTTTTTTCCCTCGTTCCCACGGTCTCCGTGGGAACGCAACTCCACAACGCTCCTGCGTTCTCCCTAGAACCATTCTTTTTGTTCCCACGCAGAGCGTAATGGGAACAAGTAAACAAGTAATCAAACCCGTATTTTTCGTTCTGGACGAATAGCGGGATAATTGATTATGATTCATGCTGTATGCAACAAGATTCCAGCACAAACTCTGACAGTTTGGTTAACAAAATAAAAAGCCTGCCTCCGGATGCTTTAAGTGAGGTCCTTGACTTTATTGAGTTTCTCATTCAAAAAAATAAAAAATCATCTTTAACCACCATGGCCAGCCGGGCTTCTGAACCCACGTTTGAAAAAGAATGGGACAATCCCGATGACGCAGAATATGACAAACTTTAATTTTGGTGATGTTGTTCTATTACCATTTCCATTCACCAATCAAACAAACACAAAACAACGCCCTGCTGTTATAATCAGTTCGCAAATTTACAATATAACCCGTCCCGATGTTGTTGTTATGGCCATTACCAGCAAACAAAAGCAAGATGCCGATCCCCTTACTTTAAAACTTAAAAATTGGGAAATAGCAGGACTACTGAAACAGTCGTGCATCAAACCTGTCATGGCCACAATTGAAAAAAACATCATTGTCAAAAAACTGGGGCACCTACCTCCGGAAGACTTACAACCCTTAGAGCACCTCATCCAGAAAGTCTTGGGAAATGCTAATTGATCCCTCGTTCCTACGGTCTCCGTGGGAATGCAACTCCACAACGCTCCTGCGTTCTGCCTAGAACCATTCGTTTTGTTCCCAAGTAATATTTAAATTCATCAAAAACGTTGGGCATAAGTATCGAGCAGAGTCGATACAAATACCTGGTATTTAATACCTCTTTTTTCGGCGAAGGTTTTATATTTTTCAATGGTCTTCTTTTTTACATTCATGGTCACAGGCACCACTTCCGCCTTTTGAATCATGGAAGCTATATGGTCGGGCGATGGTAAAAAATCGGCTATTTCAACTGAATGTTTGAGCTCTTTTGCAATGTGGGCAGGTGCAGGACCATATTTTTTCTTTTTATTTTTTTTCATAAATTATTTTCCCTTCCCTCCAATATCCGGCACCAATAATCCGGATTTTGTTGTTTCTAATGGTAAACCGCACCGTCATAACCTTTCCTTCCACCTTACCTAAACAATAATAACGCATTTCACTTCTGGAATGCTTCATATTAAACCTGACCTTGCGTTCAGGATCAAGAAAAGCGCGCATTGCCTCGTCAAAAGAGATACCATGCTTTTTGATATTCAAGATGTTCTTGTTCTCGTCCCATTCAAACTGCATAAAATATTTTAATTAAATAAATATATTTATCAATATAAAAATAAATATTTATTTCAGGGGGGTTGGGGTTAGATCGAGGCTAATTTGGCCTTAACCTTGCCTAACAACACCCGCCCATCAACATGGCCGGCGGTTTTGTCTTTGAGGAGTTTCATGATGGCCCCCATGTTCCCTCGTTCCCACGGTCTCCGTGGGAACGCAACTCCACAACGCTCCTGCGTTCTCCCTAGAACCATTCTTTTTGTTCCCACGCAGAGCGTGGGAACAAGTAAAATAAATATTTATTTCATGAGTTAGGGTTAGATCACAGCCAGTTTGGCTTTGACTTTGTCAGACAGCACGCGACCATCGACGCGGCCGGCGGTTTTGTCTTTGAGGAGTTTCATGACGGGCCCCATGTCTTTGGGGCCGGCGGCTTTTGATTCAGCCACGGCTTGGGCAATGAAAGCATCGACTTCAGCATCGGTGAGTTGTTGAGGCAGGAAAGATTCAATCACTTTAAGTTCAATTTCTTCTTTGACCACCAAATCAGTACGGCCGGCTTTACTAAACTGGTCAATGGATTCCCGACGTTGTTTGACCATGGTGGAAAGGACGGCCAAAAATTCGGCCTCGGAAAGAGGATGAATCAGTTCAATTTCCTTGTTTTTAACTTGTGACTTGATCAAACGCACCGTAGCCAAACGGGCTTCTTCCCGGGCTTTAAGAGCAGTTTTGATTTCGTTGTCTAGTTTTTCGAGGATGGTCATGGGGAATGGTAAGGGCCCCGCGATGCGGGGCCCCTACAAATTAAAAGAATTTTTTTATACCGCGTTTGCGGGCTTGGGCGCTTTTCTTTTTGCGCCGAATGGAGGGTTTTTCGTAAAACTCGCGCTTCCTTATATCCATAAGGATGCCGGCTTTTTCGCACTGTTTTTTAAAACGGCGAACAGCACTTTCAAAACTTTCGCCCTCTCTTAGAATGACTCCTGGCATTTAATATCACCTCATTTCGTAGTTAATTTTAAAACGGGACGACCATAGGATACTTAAGGGAATAATGTCAAATGGGGAATGGGGATGCTACCCCCTATAGTCCCCCTTATCCCGCAAACGGGATCCCGCTTCGCGGGACAAAGGGGGACAGATTTTAGAAAACCCTCTTAAATCTCCCCTCCTTTATAAGGAGGGGATCAAGGGGAGGTAGTGTCTTTGTGGCCTCGGTGCGAGTCGAACGCACGGCCTAGGGCTTAGGAGTCCCCCGCTCTATCCGTCTGAGCTACGAGGCCCAGGCCTTCGATAATGCCCCATCTCCTTCGTTTCAAATTCGGGCACTCCTTACGACGTACCCTAAGGTACGTCTCAGTCGGTCCTCATTTGAAGCCTCGTATCTGTGGCATTCTCAAAGGCCTTGGAAAAAATCAATACCGAACAATCGAAAAAATGTCGCGATTTTTTAGTTTGTCACGGCCTTTTAAAAATTCAAGCTCTACCACAAAGGCCAAGCTCCCAACTGTTCCTCCCTGTTTTTCAACAAGCTTGCAAACAGCTTCTACAGTGCCCCCGGTGGCTAAAAGATCATCGACAATTAAAACCCGTTCTCCCTTGCCAATGGAATCTACATGTATTTCCAGTTCATCAGTCCCGTATTCAAGGGCATATTCCTGCGAAAGTGTCGTCCAGGGAAGTTTTCCTTTTTTACGCACAGGAACAAAACCAATCCCCAAATGAACACTTAAGGGGGCCCCAAAAATAAAACCACGCGATTCAATGCCCACAATCTTGTCGATTTTCGCACCGGCATAACGGTCTCCAAAAATGTGAACCACCCTGGTAAAGACTTTGGGATCTTGCAACAGGGGAGTAATGTCTTTAAAAACAATGCCCGGTTTTGGAAAATCGGGCACATCACGGATTATTTTTTTGAAATCTTCCATATTATTTTTCTCCTGTAGGGACAATCCTAGGATTGTCCCTACCTACATTTTTTTTGGTAAAAACAACAACGGATCTTTGGGAACTGTTTTTTCCCTGATTTCAAAATGCAAATGATAGGCCGAAGCGCGACCTGTATGCCCCACCGTCCCAATAACCTGCCCCTGTTTTACCTCGTTAGCCTGTTTTGTCTTAATTTCATTTAAGTGGGCATAGGCACTAAAAAAATTGTTTTCATGTTTTAAGATAACCAAATTCCCATATCCGTGCATTCTCCCTATATAAATCACTTTTCCAGAACGGGAAGCCCCAATGGGAGTTCCCTTGGGGGCCAAAATATCAATACCATCATGATCACGTCCGCGTCTGGGTCCAAAACCTGAAGAAAGTTTTCCATCCACCGGCCAAACAAATCTTTCCCTGGGTTTTACAGGCCGGGATGTGATGGATTGTTTTTTTCTTCCTTTGGCAATTTCAGCTTTCCTCTCCTTTTTTAAATCCTTGTCCCTCTTTTTTTCTTCTTTTGCGGTCTGCCTTTCTTCCTTGCGGGTCTTTTCATAGGTATGAGGGGTTTCGATATTCGATTCAAAAATATCGCGAAAATCAGAACAACCAACCGATGAAAAAATAATAACAAGTAAAAAAGTATTAAAAAAACTTTTCATCGGGGTACCTCTAAAAACTGTTGCAGAGTCACCCTTCGAGAACCTCAGGGTGTCCCAACTAAGCCATAGTGGACATGGTGAGGTTCTCGAACCATGAACTCGAGTTTCTAGAGGTGCCTATAATAAAGAACGCTTCGTAAAACGGTCCCCTGCCTGGCGTTGCTGTTTCCATCCATAACGGCCCACAAGTTTGACAAAACGACAAGGCCCCAGGTTTTCTACCTGGGGCTCGCCATGAACAATGGTCACTCGCACCAAGATTTGACTTTCTTCATTCCCGACAGGTACCACCAAACGCCCCCCTTCTTTAAGCTGGGCCACCAAAGGAGCGGGAACTTCAGGGGAACCGGCCGCTGTTAAAATACAATCAAAGGGTTTAGCCTCGGGCCAGCCTTGAGTGCCATCCCCCACACGCATCGTAATGCGTTTGTAGCCAAGTGCTTTTAAAACACGTCTGGCTTTCAAAGCCAAAGTTTTAATGCGCTCAATGGTATAAACATGCCCACAAATTTCAGCCAGCACGGCTGTTTGATAACCACAACCCGTTCCAATTTCCAAAACTTTTTCCCCTCCTTTAAGTTTGAGCGCCTGGGTCATAAACGCCACCATATAGGGCTGGGAAATAGTCTGCCCTTCTCCAATCCCGATGGGATAATCTTTGTAAGCCTGATCTGCCAGGGCTTCTTCAACAAAGAGATGGCGGGGAACTGCGGCTACGGCTTGCAAGGTAGCCCGATCGGTAATATCACGCCCCTGCAATTGCTCGGCAATCATGCGACGCATGGCCACGGCAAAACGTCCGCATTCCTTTTTTTTATCCACTAAAACTTCCATTGGTGCATTTTTTCTAAAAGATTGTATTCGGTTAAATCGACCTTGATGGGAGTGACAGAAACTTTTTTATCCAGATAAGCTCTGCAATCGGTACCCAGTGTTTCTTCTAAAGGATTTGATTCGCCACCAATCCAGTAATAAGGTTGGCCACGAGGATCGGATTTTTTAAAAATAACCCCCCCATAGCTATGTCTTCCCTGCCGTGTAAAAGCCACTCCCTTTATCTGTTTTAAGGGAAGATTGGGAACATTGACATTAAGGGCTGTGCCGGCAGGTATTCCATATTTAAGAACACCCTGTACTATTTTGCGTGCGTAAAATTGGGCCGTCTTAAAATAAAAATCGCTTCTGGCCACAAGCGAAACAGCCACAGCAGGAATGCCCATGATGGCCCCTTCCATCGCAGCCGCCACAGTCCCTGAATAATGAACATCCTCTCCCAAATTGGCGCCATTGTTAATGCCAGAAACAACAATATCGGGTTTCTTTTTCAGAATGGAATTAACGGCCAACATCACCGCATCGGTGGGAGTGCCATCCACCGAATAGCAATTCTCCCGCACCTTGTGAATGCGCAAGGGCCGCTGAAGCGTCAGGGCATGGGAGGTGGCGCTTTGCTCGCGGTCGGGGGCAACGATGACTACTTTGGCTTTGGGGATCTTTGAAAGGGTTGAGGCCAAAGCTAAAATGCCCGGAGACCCAACACCGTCATCATTGGAAACTAAAATGAGCATAAACTTGTTCCAAAAACTAAAAAAGGCAAATACAACCTTGCGCGCGTTGCAGCATGATGTGTTGAGGTCTCCGCCCAAAAGCACAGGGTGAAGATTTTTCAAGTTTTTGGGTGTTTGGGAAACGGCTCAAAAAAGGGAAATGCGCCTTCATTGAGTGAGTAAGAAAAAATTCCTGCAGGTGCATAGAACGCTTGGAAAATTATTTGGCCGTTTTAAGAGCTTCCTCCTGATATTTTTGAAAAGTGTCTTTGTATTTTTCCGCCTCGGTATCCGTCATCGGCTTTTGATTGGCTGTAGATACGACTGTATTGATTTCATTAACCAGGCCGGCAACATCCTTGTCCATTTTAATGAAGGCATTAAGCGTGGCCTGGTTGCTATCAAACCAGTAAATCCACACACCTTCCGTTGCAGCAATGGCACCCCGAAGGCTGGACAAGGGCAAATTCCAGATGTC
>MGPH01000019.1 GCA_001797365.1 Deltaproteobacteria bacterium GWA2_45_12 | reverse complement strand
CATGAAGCCACTTTTTTATGGTCCTTAGACTTTTTTACGGTCCTTAGATAAGTCTAAGGTCTTGAAAAGTGAGTCTTTTACGTACATGACACTTATTGAACGATCGTCACGAAAGTGTCATAAAGTTATAAGTTAGGCAAACCCTTCGGTAACCTGATCGGTAAGAGTAAAGAACGTAGAGGACTTTTTTCGTTTATGTCTTTTTTATCATTTGAATCATCCGCTGCGAGGTCTGGCCAATAGCTTTTGAGTAACTTCTCGGTCTTATCCTCAGAGAGCTTGGATTGAAAAATATAGGTCTCCTTTTCGAGTTTTATCTTTTTAAGAAATTCATCAATCTCCCCTTCCCAATCGTAAGGCGACGCCCAAACGCTCTTTTGGATCATTCGAAACCCGAGCGATTTAAGCCCTTTCCTGACCTGGTTACGCAGTCTCCTCTCGGTTTCCTCAATATCGTAGACAATAATTCTCCAAAACCCATCAAATTTCCTTTGCCTAATTCTCAATTGAGGGAATTTTTGAAAAAGATAATCTAAACCTTCAGCCGTAAGCTTATACCGACGGTTCTCCGCTTCCTCCATCCTGCCAATAAATCTCCTCGAAAAAAGTCTATAAAAGGTCCTTTCGATAATTGAATCTTTATTTCCTTCAAAGCATTCCGGGTCCCATCCGGAAGCGGCCCGCATTATCGACCTTGGCGTTGGTATCTCGTACAGAGCCTTTTCCGCGGAAGACAAGACCACAAAAAAAGTCAGGAGAATCTTATCACCAATAGTTAGAGAAGAAAGAATATCTTTCGGCACATGACAATTTTCAAACGATCGTCACTAAAGTGTCAATAACTTATAACATTTTGTGCTTAAATGTTTTTGAAATGCTATTAATTGGGGAGGGTGGAATTTACGTTATTAAAATACGTTATTAAAAGTTGTAGGAAAAATTTCGTGCAACGAAGCCGTCATGTGAGATTTTCTTAACTCTCCTAAACCAACCAGATCAGTTTCTCAATTATCAATCGGCAATTTTCAAATTGAGTGACTTGGCTTAAGGGAATCCTCAAGTTGACGAGAGTCGACTTGAGGAACAACATCCCGTTGGATGAATCACTGGCAACCGTTGGCGCCTTCGCCGCCGTGAGTTTGGAGTCCGGAGATGACTCCCTCATTGACCCAAACCAAAATTCTTTCTTCACTCCCCCTCCCCGCTCTCTGCAGAGCGTTGAAAAGGAGCACTTCGGAGCTCGAGGCACAGCCACTATTCGGCAGGCGGTAGTACTTCACCATCTGCCGTCCTGGCTGGTCCCAGGCAAATTGCAGCTCGCCTGATAACCCCAGAATCTGCCCTTCGGAATCTTCGTGAATGTGGTACTCCTTGACCACATTCCACGTGTCCAGGACTGTCTCTATAGCGATCAATCCGGAAAGATCTCTCTCGGGCTGTGTGGGGACTTCACGGACCTGCGGCTGGGTGCCGAGGACCCCAATCCCCATGATCGCCACGGTGAGCAACGCCGCGGCGACCAACGACCATTTATCCAAGTGTTTCATTTGCTCGCCCTCCTTTTAGGCGATTAAGGGTATTTTACCTTATAACCCTATTGTACTATAAGATATAGTATTTGTCGAGTTACAAAATTTTCATCAAAACGCTTACGATCGTAAGCAAAATGATGCAAATCAACTTCTATCTTCATTTTAGATGCTATCCCTGATTGAGCAGGACTATTGTGGAAAGCAGGATCTGCAAATGCTATAATCACCGAAGTTATGAACAGCCGCATCCTTATATTCTTCACTACTTTAACCCTCATCGTCAGTACAACGACGATAATTTTTCTTTGGGCCAAGGGTTATACAATAAACCGGGAAACGAAAAAGGTCGAAAAAGTCGGCATGATTTCGGTTAAGTCGCTGCCGGACGGAGCCCGTATCTTCCTCGATGGAAACCTGGCTTTAGCCACGAATACAACTCTCGGCAATCTTAAAGGTGGAACTTATAAGCTTCGTCTTGAAAAAGACGGTTATAGCAGCTGGGAAAAGGATGTTCCGGTCAAAGAGGAGCTGGTGACCTTCGTTGACGTCGTCCTGATTCCCCGCAGCGTTGAGATCAAACCTTTAACTACTTCCGGCGTCAATTATCCGGTTATTAACAGCAACAAGGATAAGATCTACTTCATTGCTAAGGTCAATTCTGATCTTGATACTCCACAAAAATCAGGCCTCTGGGCCCTCGATTTAAACTCCTCCATCTTCAATATCTTCAAAACAGCGGCCTCTCTGATTTTTCCGGATACAAAAACGCTCGCCTACTCTTCGGCCGATCTTCTCGACCTCTCTCCCAGTGATAATCAGATGCTTATTAAAATGAACGAGAAAGGCTACTATCTCGCGGACTTGAGCGGCACTGATCTCCCGGTTGCCACGACCACGGCTGTTCCGACACAGAATAATTGGCAAAAGCAAGTCCTCGCGAAAAAGAAAACCCTGTCCGATAAATACAAACTGGGAGTACCGCTTAGTGAAATCAGCACTGACCCTAATACCATCTGGTCTCCGGACGAAAAGAAGTTCGTCTACAAAAAGAAAAATGAAAAAGGCGACTCGTGGCAGTTTTATGTCCGTAACTTGAGCGATCCGTTAGGAGTCGGCGAGGAGAACGAATATCTCGTCGCCACGGTGTCACTCGATAGTAAAACCGAATTCGGCTGGTATCCTGATTCGAAGCACTTAATCACGAGTGAATGCGATTCTGCGAAGCAACCCTGCGTTTCCGGATCAATTCATTTAGTGGAAATAGACGGAACTAATAATACCCAAATCTACTCAGGATCAATGTCTCTAGGCAGCGTCTTCCCGACCCCCGACGGCAGCAAGATTATAATCCTGGCCACCTTCAATCAATCGGCCCCGCCTAATCTTTACGCAATATCGTTGAGATAGTTATTAGTTGGATGGTTCGGTAGTTAGATAGTCGGATAGATTACTCAAAAAATGGACAGGAAAACTGTAGACAATGTTTAAGTTTGAGAATTTAAAAGTATGGCAAAAATCGCTAGACTTTATCGACTTAATCTATTCTCTAACCAAAAACTTTCCCAAAGAAGAAACATTCGGACTAACCTCACAAACTAGAAGGGCATCAGTGTCTGTAGCTTTAAATATAGCCGAAGGTAGTGGTAAAACCACCAATAAGGAGTTCAGAAAATTCCTACACGATAGTCTGGGGTCTCTTAGGGAAAGCGTTACTCTTCTTATAATTTGTAAGAGGCAGATTCTTATAAGTAACGAACAGTTCCTAAAGGCGTACGCAATGGCGGAAGAAATTTCAAAAATGATCTATAAACTGGGGCTCAAAATCATTGATTAAAAGCCACCTAACTATAAACTATCCAACTACCCATCTACCAGACTACCAAACTAGATCCCTTCCTTCACCAGCTTCGCCGTCACAACCAAGCGGTTGAGCGCCGTCCCCGGCGGATCGCAGGTTTGTAGAGTCAGAGTCGGCTCTCCGTATTCACGAAGAAGGGGCGTTAGGTCAAAACCTTTAAAGATCTCTTTATTTTCGATGACGTAGTCATAGCGTTTTCCTTGATAAAAAATGACAATACGGTCTCCTTTTTCCACTTGCCCTAAAAGAGTAAAGACCTTGGCGTACTTTCCAAAATTCCAAAAATCGAGAGCGGAGTGGGCGAAAAGATAAGTGTTACCCGCCCCGCCGGGCTTAGGAGTTTGAGCCGCGTGAGCCACACCCGATTTTAATGCCTCAAAGTAATCTTTATAGGAAGCTATATTGACGTCGGCCACGATCGGAGCGTTAACACCGATTTTTTCGATCACAATCCCGAACTGCGTGGAGATTGGTTCAACGCTGATGGGAGGGTACTTCCTCATCAAAACGCCAAAAGGCGAAATCTCCGTTTCCGGTATAGCTCCAACCTTTTCCAGGGTGTAGTTAATGCCTCTAACCTCACGAATCTTGTACCAAGCCACCTGAATAAAAAGCGGCCCGAAATCGGCCAGAAGTAAAAAAAGTCCGGTGATGATAAGGAAATTTGAAATGGTACGAATGAAAATAAACTTGTTGTTCATATAATGTCAAATTTTACTGACGATCGTCACAGAAAAATGTCAAATTGCGGAAATTAAACGGTTATTAATACCCCAGTTTTTTAAGCCCATTCTCGTACCAAGGCCTTGCCGATTTCTTAGCTTTGGCGGAGGTGATACGGTTAAACATCCAATCAAACTTCTCCTTAACTTTCTCGCGGTTGGTTTTTTCGACTTGCTTAGTAACAAAATACTCAATATTATTCTCGAAGAAACTAACGCTATCGGCATCTTTCAATAAATTTTGGTCTTTATTCCCTCCAACCTCATGCCTCCCGATTAATTCCTTGACGCTATTTATCAGCTTCTTAGAAGCCCCTTCTGCCGCTAAAAAATCCCCGACTAAACGGGCACCATTTTCCTGATGAGAAATTAAATGGCCATCATCTTTAAAACCTTTGCTGGATTTACTGATTTTGGTATAACTTTTATCCCTAAAAGCTCTTTCAATATCGTGGGCGATAGCGGCCACCAAAAGCGCTTCAGAAGCCCTCGGTCGAAGCTTTTTAACCCAATAAACAGTTCTTTCGAAGTGTCTCAAACCTGATAGATCCTCAGCTTTCGTAAAAGACTCAACGACGTACCGTTTTACTTTGTTGAAAAGGTCTGAACTCATAAGTTTATAGTCTCGGCGGTATTCATTTTGGTGTTGTAAATAGCATAACTTGCTTGGGACATCTTTCCTCCAACAATTCCGCAGACGGAACCGGGGTTTAAAAGAAGAGTATTACCGATTGTTTCGTTGCGGGTAACGTGGGTGTGTCCGTAGAAAACGGCGTCATACTCCCCGCTTTTAGCCAGTAATTCAGCCAATCTCGGATAGTGGCAAAAAGCGATTTTTCTCTTGCTCAATTCGATCTCACCAAACTCCTGCGAAAGATTAGTCCAGGTAAAATTAGGACCTCCCTTTTTAAGGAGCCCGATTTGATCCTCGTCATTGTTGCCGAGACAGGTGTAGGTTGGCAGATTAAGGTTGGACAAGAGACCAGCACTGAAAGGAGCGCAGTAATCACCGCAACAAATTACCGCTTCAATCTGACCCTTAACAGCGTCCATAACTTTCTGAAGGTTCAAAATGTGATCGTGGATATCAGAGAGAACGAGAGTTTTCACAGGTTAAATGATACCAAACTATTGATAAACTTTAAACCTAGTGGCAAGTTCCGCAAGGCCTCGCCTTGCAAATGGCTCAACCACGACGTAATTCTAAACCTCGTGGAAAACTTCCTGCGCTTTAGGTTTGAAAAAGGAAACAAAAACCAGCCAGGAGAGAAAAACGATGGCGCCCGAACGGGCTTTATCTAACTCGCCAACCTCTAAGTGAGTCAAAGCAGCTGCATTTTTAATTTCAACAATGGCAATAATTAGCTCTTTTTGAAAATGGGGGGTAGGAAAAGGGGAAATTCGCATGCGCGGCTCTGGTTTGGGGACCGAAATGCTCTTTCACGATATTCGTATTATGCCAAGGGAAGAAAAGAGCTGCACCTTTAGCGAAGGTGTGAAAGGCGTTGTCAAGCTTTTACCCTTGGGCAATAGCTAGTGGTTCCACATCCTTCGCGAATCTCTCGATTGGTGCAGTGTGTCTCAAACTCCAGTGAGAATTTTATCATGTATAATCAGAATTTAGAATATGGTAATAAATGACTTCCCCGAAATTAAGGTCATGTATGTAGAATCGGCCAGAGGAGTCAGAAGCTCGAGGCCGGCTTTCGACAAACTTGAGTCAAAACTTTCGTCCTTAAAGGGGCGAAGGTTTTATGGATTGGTTTTTGGTATCCCACCCAACGATAAATATTGGGCCTGTGTTGAGTTGACGGCTGAGGATAAACCAGAAGAGTGTGGATTTCGCACTGGTGTTGTGCCGGCGGGAAAATACCTTCAAGAAAGAATTGATAATTGGAATGAGAACATCGCCATAGTTGGTAAAACTTTTCAAAGAATCGCCAGAGAAAATGAAACAGATCCGTCTAGACCGTGCGTTGAATTTTACAAAAGCATGAAAGAGATGCTGGTCCGGTTGCCGGTGAAGTAAAAACGCTTGCCCGCCTCGAAGGCCTTCCGCCCGCCTCGCATTGCCTGCCCGACCGATAGGCGGGAACCGGAAGCGAAAAGGACGATTTCAAGTTTTTCCCTGCCTGCCGGCAGGCAGGTTTGGCGGCAGGTACAATTTTATACCTGCCAGCCAGATATAGTCTTGTATCTGGCGGTAAATTCTTTCAATTCAAAAATTTTAGGTTCAGCGATGTCTCTTGAGACCACCTGTAATCTTGTCAGCAATTTTTGCGTCTGTATGAAAAGCGAGCCCCGCAAGATTCATCGAGTCAGGATTTAGTCTTTGCACTGCGGCACGATTATCATCATCGTTGTTCGTTGCAAAAATATCATTAGGAAAAATACTGAAAGCAATTTCGCGCGAAATTGCACGGTCGTAAGTACGTTTGAGTTCCTCTGCATTGCCCTCGAAGACAAATACGGGTTGGCGCAATAATGGAAGGTATCCACGACCAGAAGCGTCAGCATAAGATTTGCCGATGATGTTTGGATCACTCGCAATCCCACCGGCTAAGAAAGCCGTAACGTTCGCGCATTGCCACGGGGCGAGATCCTCCCGAAGCACAACAACAATTTTTGTATTAAAAATCATAGTGTTATTTTACCAAATCTTCCATTGGAAGACCTAACACTTTGGCGATTTTCGCTACAACTTGAACGCTTGGCTTATTGACCGCAATATTACCCCTCTTTTAAACTAACCAGCCTCTTGTTTCTAAACGCCTGCCCGGACCCG
>MGPH01000018.1:29624-30806 GCA_001797365.1 Deltaproteobacteria bacterium GWA2_45_12 | reverse complement strand
GAACGAAACCTATAACCAGTTGAATTTATTCGACTGTTAACCGGACACTAGTGATAAATTATATATGATGACTTTCAATGAAAAGGGGGTCCCCCATGACGAAAAACGAGCTACTTTTAATGCAAATATGCGAAGAAGTTGCGTTAGAAAGAATCCATTCGGACCGTTTTACCCAGTTGTGGTTAGAAACTGGAGTCCCGTTAGACGGGCCAGAATTTGAAGTGGCCAACCGTCTTTTAAGGCAAAGGGAAGAAATAGAAGAAATGGGCTGCCCTTCTTCTACCCTTCATTAAGAAAAAATGCAGGACTTAAGTGACTAAATAAGTATAGCTTTTCATCACCTGCTCATAAAAGTCGATGAGTGTGACTCCTTCTTTTGGCTTGATGGAACCCAGCTTTATTTTTTCATCAACAGCTTTTTTGATAATTTTCGCCATTTCAGTGGGCAGGTATTGAACACGTTCCAAAACATCGGCAATATTATCGCCCGGAATCACTTCTTCCAAATAAAAATCCTCAGGGTCTTCATCATCACAAAACACATGCACCTCGTTAACACGTCCAAACAAATTATGCATATCCCCCATGATGTCCTGGTAAGCCCCCAGCATAAACATGCCGATGTAATAGGGCTCGCCCGTTTTTAATTCGTGCAATCCCAGGTTGGACCGATGTCCTGAAGAATCAACAAACTCGTCTATTTTCCCATCGCTATCACAGGTAATATCAACGATGGTACCAAAACGCTGGGGGTGTTCATCAAGGCGATGCAGAGGAACAATGGGAAAAATCTGGTCAAAAGCCCAATGGTCCGGGGCTGACTGAAAAAGTGAAAAATTGGCCAGATATTGGTCGGCCAAAAGTTTATCTAAGTGGGCTGTTTCCTTGGGCACCCTTTTTCTCTTGGAATTAAGGGCCACAATCTGCCGGCATGCCTGCCAATAGAGGGCTTCCACCTGGGCACGATCTTCCAAACCCAAAATACCCAGCTTAAACATGGAAAGGGCCGCCTCTTTGGTCGCTTGGGCATCATGAAAGGTTTCCTGCATGTTTTTGACTGTAATTCCCAAAACCGTCTCCCGCATTTTGGAAACAATTTCGTGCTCCCCTTCCCTCTTTTCGGCAAAGGAAGGGTTCATGCCGATTTGAATATTTCCAAAAACGGACATGATCATGCATGAA
>MGPH01000018.1:0-29612 GCA_001797365.1 Deltaproteobacteria bacterium GWA2_45_12 | reverse complement strand
GTGCGAGGTTGAATTGCCCCCTTCATAATCAACACCCAACCCGCCACCCACATCAAAATATTCAATGCAAAGCCCCATCTTCCGAAGCTTGGCATACATGCGCGCTCCTTCATTGACCGCTTCTTTAATGGTGGAAATATTGGTGAGTTGGCTCCCCGCATGGAAATGAAACAATTTGAGGAAGTGGGTTTTCCCGGCCTGTTTTAAAATTTCAACAGCCTGAATCATTTCAGGAGTGGTCAAACCAAACTTGGCAAAATCACCACTGCTTGACACCCATTTACCGGCACCTTGAGTTGAAAGTTTCGCCCGCAACCCGATGATGGGCTCCACCTGCATTTCCTCCGCAATTTTCAACAGAAGGGAAAGCTCGGAAAGTTTTTCGATGACAACAATCACCTTGCGGTCAAGCTTGCGGCCCAACATGGCCAGCCGCATGAACTCTTCATCTTTATAACCATTGCATATCGTCAAGGCTTCCGTATCGGTATTGTAGGCCAGCACTGACAACAACTCCCCCTTGCTGCCTGCTTCCAACCCATGATGGTAGGGAGCCCCCGCATCCAGAATTTCCTCCACCACTTCGCGCATCTGGTTTACCTTGATGGGGTACACACCAAAATATTTTCCACGATAGTTATTTTCCTGGATATGTTTTTCGAATGATTTGTTCAAGGTGATGACACGCGAACGTAAAATGTCCTGAAAGCGCACCACACAGGGGAGAGCCAGTTTTTTATCCCCGATCTCGTCGATCACATCGCACATGTCGATGCTTGGCCCTGTTTGACCATAAGGAAAAACACACAAATGTCCCTTGTCGTTGACACCAAAATAACCGGCCCCCCAGTTTTCAATATTGTAATATTCAAGGGCCTTGGCGGTGCACCAATCGTTATTCTTTTTTTCTGCTTCCATTATTTTTGCGCTTAAATCTCTTAATTAGAAAGAAGAGTCAACGAAATACTCCTGAGCCAGAATTATAAACCAGCCATTCCCCCGCCCAACTGCCGTCCCCCCAAAATATGCAAATGAAGATGATAGACCGTCTGCCCTCCATCTTTGTTGCAATTGATCACAGTGCGATACCCTTTTTGGTCAATCCCCTGCTCCTTCACAATTTTTTGCACAGCGGAAAAAACGGGATTCATGATAGAGATGTCTGAAAGGTCGTTGAGAGTTCCAAAATGTTTTTTGGGAATGACAAGAATATGAACGGGGACCTGGGGATGTATGTCTTTAAAAGCCAGGACATCTTTATCTTCATACACCACCTGGCTGGAAATTTCTTTTTTGGCTATTTTGCAGAAAAGACAATCCATGGATTTTGTACGGGCGAACCTTGTGTTCGCCCAAAAATATTTGCACAATAATGGGCGAACACAAGGTTCGCCCCTACGTTATTTTTTATAAACCTTCTCTTCCTCAAAAATCTTTTCACCCACGGTGATCACTTTGTCCTTTTCAATCTTTCGAAAAAAACAGGTGCGGTACCCCACATGGCAGGCCGCCACTTTCTGAATGACTTTGATCAGCAGGCAATCGGCATCACAGTCAAAATAAATTTCCTTCACTTGCTGTGTGTGCCCTGAAGACTCTCCCTTGATCCACATTTTATTGCGCGAACGTGAATAAAAAGTGACATGGGGCCCTTCGATGGTTTTTTGCACGGCTTCTTTATTCATGTAGCCCACCATCAGGATTTCGTTGTTTGCAACATCCTGAATCACGGCAGGAATAAGGCCGTTGGCGTCGAATTTTAATTGATCGATTGAAAACATTTTTAGTTATGAGTTATGAGTTATGAGAAAAATCTTAAATCTCATAACTCCTAACTCATAACTCACCTTCTAACTTGTACCCCTTTCCCCGCCAAGTATTTTTTTGCTTCTGCAATGGTGTATTCCTGCATATGAAAAATGGAGGCGGCCAAAACAGCTTCCGCTTTTGCCACAACCAAGCCTTCATAGAGATGTTCCAAGGTCCCTACTCCTCCGGAGGCAATCACAGGAATAGTGGTTGCATCAACAAGGGCCTTGGTTAATTCCAGATCATAGCCGATTTTGGTGCCATCCCGATCCATGCTGGTCAGCAAAATTTCTCCAGCGCCGAAACTTTCCATTTTCTTGGCCCACTCGATAGCATCAAGACCTGTAGCTTTGCGACCGCCGTGGGTGAAAACTTCAAATCGCACCCTCCCCCCCATCCCCTCCCCTCGAGGGAGGGGGGATAATCCCCTCCCCCTTGAGGGGGGAGGGTCAGGGAGAGGGTGAACACGCTTCGCATCAATGGCCACAACAATGCATTGACTTCCAAACTCACCCGCCGCTTCACGCACAAATTCGGGCTGATTGACGGCCGCCGTATTAATGGACACCTTATCGGCACCGGCACTAAGCAAACGCCGGATATCTTCGAGGTTTCGCACCCCACCCCCCACAGTCAGGGGCATAAAAACCTGGGAGGCTGTTTTTTCAACAATGTCTAAGAGGATGTCTCGTTCTTCATGAGAGGCCGTAATATCCAAAAAAGTAAGCTCATCGGCGCCTTCATCGTCATAGCGCTTGGCAATTTCAACAGGATCCCCGGCATCGCGCAAGCCCACAAAATTAATCCCCTTGACCACACGGCCGTCTTTGACATCCAAACAGGGAATGATTCGTTTTGTGAGCATATATTGTGGGGGCGCAATGTCCTCCAGAGGTGGATCAGCCTCCGGCTGAAATTGCACCCCTACGCAGACAATGCAATCGCCTCTTTCAAATCCACCAATCCCTCATACAGGGCCTTGCCGGCAATGACACCTTTCACATTTTTGATTTTTTTTAGCGCCTTTATATCCTCCAAGGAAGTAAAACCCCCTGAAGCAATAATGGGGATAGCCGATGCTTTGGCCATTTCTTCAATACTATTCAAACTCATGCCTTGCATCATCCCATCTTTGGCCACATCGGTAAAAATGATCGATTCCAGGGAAAGGGATTCACATTTTTTTGCCAGGCTTGTCGCTTTAAGCCGGCTTACCTCATCCCAACCTTCCGTAGCCACCATCCCTGCCTTGGCATCCACACCCAAAATGATTTTTGAAGGGAAAAGAGAAACGGCTTCTTTGAGCAATTCCGGATTTTTAAGAGCCACCGTTCCCAAAATGCAAAAATGAACTCCGGTCTGAAAATATTTTTTGATGGTTTCAATGGAACGAATTCCGCCCCCGATTTCAAATTGGACGGAAGGAAAACTGTGTAAAAGCTTTTTTACCTCGTCAAAATGGACGGGTTTCCCCTCAAAGGCCCCATTTAAATCAACCAGATGAAGGCGCGTGGCTCCTGCATCAACCCAGCGTTTAGCCACAAGGAGAATATCCTCTGAATAAATTTTAGCCGTCCCCATTTTCCCCTGGGAAAGCCGCACCACTTTATGGTCTTTTAGGTCAATCGCCGGAAGAATTTGCATTATCTGTAGGGACCCCGCATCGCGGGGTCCCTACCCATTAAATGATGTTTCACCCAGAAACCAACCCCTATTAAAAGGAGGATTCCAATCACAAAATCAAATTTGTGAAAATAAGGCCCAAGGGTATTCCAATTGTCCCCCATTTTTTTTCCGACCCAGGCCAACCCGTAACACCAAGGGTAAGAGCCTATAAAAGTATAAACCACAAAGGGAACCATTTTCATGCGGACAACGCCTGCAGGGAACGAAATAAAAGTACGAATGACCGGTAACAATCTCGAAAAGAAAATGGCCCAGCCCCCATATTTCAAAAACCAGCAATCCGCCCATTGGATATCCCGCGGTGAGACAAGAATATATTTCCCATACTTCATCAGGAAGTCACGCCCAAGCCACAACCCTGCATAATAAGCAACGATCGAACCAAACACACACCCAAGAGCCCCTGCAAAGGCCACTCCATGCAAAGTAAACTGCCCTATACTCACAAGATATCCCGAAAACGGCATGATGATTTCACTGGGTAAGGGAATGCAGGCCGATTCAATGGCCATGGAAAGAAAAATTCCCCAGTACCCCATCCCCGAAATGACTGCGATAATGAAAGTGGCTAAAACTGAAATTATTTTTTCGATCATATATGATTCCGTACGGGCGCCGCTTGCCGCGCCCCTACAATCCCACAAAATTCTCCAACACCTTCAAACCCCATTTCTGGCTTTTTTCAGGGTGAAACTGACAAGCTAAAACATGATCTTTTTGAACACTGGAACAAAAAGAACCTTCGTAATCGGTGGTGGTGGCGACAACATCCTTATCTTTTGGAGAAACAAAATAAGAATGAACAAAATAAAAATAAGTTTCATCCGGCACATCACGAAACAATTTCAAATCGGCGCGTGTTTTTTTGATTTGGTTCCAACCGATCATGGGGATTTTTGGTAGGGGCGCTGCTTGCTGCGCCCTTATATGGGGCACTCCTAAGGGCGCAGCAAGCGGCGCCCCTACGGGAAAACGTTTCACCGATCCTTTGAGAAGACCCAATCCCTTTGTGGGGCCAAATTCTTCACTCTCTTCAAATAATAATTGAAGCCCCAGACAAATACCCAAAAACCATTTTCCGGATTTAATTTCTTCTTTGATGACATCAACCAAACCATACCGGGTCAGGTTTTCCATGCAGCGCGTATAGGCACCCACCCCTGGCAGGACGATTTTGGAAGCTTTTTTGATTTGTTTTATGTCACGGGTAACAACGACCTTGGCCCCCACCTTTTCCAAGGCCTTGGAGACACTTTTCAAATTACCCATGTCGTAGTTGATAATGGCGATCACTGTTGGCTCTTCACCTATAATTTCCCCTTCGTGGAAGGAATTGTTTTGATACGTGCATCCAATTGTGTCGCCATATCCAAGGCTCGTGTTGTGGCCTTAAAAATGGATTCGACCACATGATGACGATTGCCTGTCTTTAGGACGTGAATGTGCAAATTGATGTGGGCCGTATTCACAAAAGCCTGAAAAAATTCATGCACAAGATCTGTATCAAAATTTTTAATGCGTCCGGATTTTATGGCGGGCTGATAAACCAGACAAGGCCTACCCGAAAAATCAACCGCTGCCGTTGTCAGCACCTCATCCATGGGAAGCATAAAATGCCCATAACGACGGATTCCCTTTTTGTCGCCTAAAGCTTTTTTAAAAGCTTCTCCCAACACCAGGCCCACATCTTCAACTAAATGGTGATCATCCACCTCAATATCTCCGGTGGCTTTTATGGTTAGATCAAACAAACCGTGGCGCGCAAACGCCTCCAGCATGTGTGTAAAAAAAGGAATGGGTGTTTTGATGGAATAATTTCCGTTTCCATCAATGTTTAAGGATAAACTGATGTCCGTTTCCTTGGTTTTTCGTTTGAGGGTGGATTTTCGTTGTTTCATATGAATAACTCCCCCTCGCCCCCTCTTATTTTAAGAGGGGGTTGGGGGGCGTTAAAATAATCAATGTTTATTCGCCGTGGAACAAAACCACTCGTAGTCGATCAACTCTTTAATAGTCGGTTTATCGCCACAAACAGGGCATTGCGGGTCGCGCCTTATTTTAAGCTCACGGAATTTTTGTTTGAGGGCATCATACAAAATAAGTTTACCGATAAGAGGCTCTCCAATTCCCAATAAAATCTTGATTACTTCCACCCCTTGCAAACAGCCGATAATACCGGGAAGCACACCAAACACACCGGCTTCCTGACAACTAGGAGCCATTTCCGGCGGAGGGGGCAAAGGATACAAGCAACGATAGCAGGGCCCTTTTTGAGCCGGATCAAAAACCGTTATCTGCCCTTCAAACCGGAAAATGGAACCATCTACCAAAGGCTTCTTTAAAAAGACACAGGCATCGTTGATTAAATAACGCGTGGCAAAATTATCACAACCATTCACGATGATATCGTAGTCCTTGAAAATTTCCATCGCATTGGTGCGATCCAAGCGCATTTTGTAGGGTTTTACCTTGATGTCCGAATTGATGCCCTTCAAGCGATGCACCGCGGAATCAACCTTGGGAAGCCCTTCCCATGATTGGTCATGCAAAATTTGTCTTTGGAGATTGGATTGGTCAACGACATCGTTATCAATAATACCAATAGTGCCGACACCTGCGGCAGCTAAATAAAGACCGGCCGGAGATCCCAACCCCCCCGCACCAATAAGCATGACCTTGGATTCCAAAAGCTTCATCTGCCCGGCTTCCCCAACCTCGGGCATCGAAAGGTGGCGGGCATAGCGTGCCAGTTTTTCTGCCGACATTGATTTTTGTTGCTCAATGGGGAACCCTGCATGTTGCCAGGCTGAATAGCCTCCCTTCATGGAGGAAACATTTTTGTAACCCAATTCATTTAAGGCCTTGGCCGCCAGGGCTGAACGGTTACCTCCGGCGCAATAGAGCACGATATCTTTATTTTTATTGGGTTCGGCACTTTCGATTTTAAGTTCCAAAAAACCGCGAACAATGGCTTGGGCCTTGGGAAGTAATCCCCCCACGATTTCTTCTTTTTCACGGACATCAATCAAAAGAAAATCCGCCTTTTGGTCGATTTTCTTTTTGACATCTTCCACCGTGATTTCACGGATATTTTTTTTAATATTATTCAAATAATCTTGTACGGGCATAAGAATTTCCTTTAGGAAAGATTGCTATTATCAATAATCCAGGGTGTCTTGCAATGAGGAAGTTACAAGGAAGGTTTTTTCAAATGCCAGCTATGGGCCTGCTCGTAGGCATGGGCAACAGTAAAGAGAGTGCCTTCGTCAAAGGGCTTTCCGATAAGTTGCAAGCCGATGGGAAGATTTTTGTCGTCAAAACCACAGGGAAGGCTCATCCCTGGTAACCCCGCCAGGTTTACAGGAATGGTGCAGATATCTGAAAGATACATACAAACAGGATCCGACGTTTTTTCCCCCAGCTTGAAAGCCGTGGTGGGAGCCGTGGGAGTGGCCAAAACATCCACTTTCTTAAACACCTCCAAAAAATCATTACGAATGAGGGTCCGCGCTTTTTGGGCCTTTAAATAATAAGCATCGTAATAACCAGCCGAGAGAACATAAGTGCCAAGCATGATGCGCCGCTTGACCTCGGGGCCAAAGCCTTGGGTCTTTGTGTTTTCGTATAATTCATGAAGGGTGGTGGCTTTTGCCCGTAACCCATAACGAACCCCATCAAAGCGCGCCAGATTGGAAGAAGCCTCCGCAGGGGCCAAAATATAATAGACAGCGCAAGCATATTCAGTATTGGGAAGGCTTACTTCCGAAACAATCGCCCCCATTTTTTCAAGGCTGGCCACTGCTTTTTGAACCGCATCACGCACGGAAGGATGGATCCCTTCAGCAAAATATTCGCGGGGCATTCCTATCTTTAACCCCTTCACGGGCTTTCGTAAAAAAGAAGTGTAATCGGGAATGGACATATCAATGGATGTTGAATCGCGGGCATCGTACCCTGCAATGGCGTTCATCAAAAGAGCGCAGTCTTCAACGTCTTTGGTCATGGGGCCCATTTGATCGAGCGAACTGGCAAAGGCAATCACGCCATAACGACTCACGCGTCCATAAGTGGGCTTTAACCCGACAATGCTACAAAGCGAAGCCGGTTGGCGAATGGAGCCCCCCGTATCAGTTCCAAGAGAAGCAAAACACAAATCAGCACTCACCGCCGCTGCCGACCCACCGGAAGAACCACCGGGCACACAGTCTAGATTCCATGGATTTTTGACTTGTTTGTAAGCTGAATTTTCATTGGAAGAACCCATGGCAAACTCATCCATGTTGATTTTTCCGACAATCACCATGCCACTCTCAAGAAGTTTTTGGATGACCGTACTGTTATAGGGAGGAACATAACCCTCCAAGATTTTGGAAGCGCAGGTGGTAGGGATTCCTTCTGTTAAATAAATATCCTTGGGCCCCAAGGGGATGCCCATCAGAGGACCGGTATAATTTCCCTTCGCAATTTTTTCATCGATTGCTTTAGCCTGTGTTAAGGCTTTTTCCTTGCAGATGTGAAGATAAGCTCCAAGCTTGGAATCAAGACTTTCAATGCGTTCAATTTGAAAGCGAGCCAACTCATGCGCCGAAATTTCCCTATTTTTTAACTTGGGAGCAATTTCATGGATTGATTTTTGAAGTAATTCTTTTTCCATCATAAGACTTTAGGAACCCTAAAAAAATCTCCCTCGGCTTCAGGGGCCATCGCCAGCGCCTTCTCTTTTACATTTGTATTTACAATTTTATCCTCACGAAAAACATTGGTCACCTCCACGGCATGGGAAGTGGCCGCCACATTTTTGAGATCGAGTTGATCTAATTTTTCAACAAATCCCAAAATATTCCCCAACTCGACAACAAATTTTTGTTTTTCACTTTCCGATAATGAAAGCTTTGAAAGATGGGCTATTTTTTCGACTTCTTTAAGGGTAATCATGAAGGCCGGATGTAACACATAGATTAAAATGATGTCAAATGATGTGCAAAAATCCCTTGGCGCCTACCCACTTTAATGAGAACATCCGTTTCATTCATGATTCCCCAGTGGTTTTTTATTCTTCAGGTATTGCTCTTGGGCCTTATCATCGGCTCATTTTTAAACGTCGTTATTTTCCGTCTTCCGCGAAACATGGGAGTTGGGGGCAGGTCTTTCTGCACAAGTTGTCGGCATCAAATTAATTGGTATGAAAATATCCCTGTCATGAGCTTTCTATTTTTGGGTGGGCACTGCCATCATTGCAAAGCAAAAATCAGTTTTCGATATCCCATGGTCGAAGCTGTCACGGCCTTTTTGGCGCTGATGGTTTTTATTCGCGTGGGCTATGATTTTAAAACTTATCTTATCTGGTTTTTATTGTTCATCGCCCCCCTCATCGCCATTTCCTTTATCGATTTTGAGCACAAAATCATCCCCGATGTCATTTCACTTCCTGGCATTCCCGTCGGCATTTTGGTCACCCTCTTTTTTATGGGACCGGCATGGGAACAAGCCCTTACATTTTCTTTGGTAGGTATCTTGGCCGGAGGGGGAAGCTTGCTCGTCATCGGCCAGGCTTATTCATGGATCCGGAAACGCGAAGGCATGGGTGGGGGGGATGTCAAACTAGCCGCCATGATCGGGGCTTTTTTGGGTTGGAGAGCCGTGCTCTTTGTCTTTTTGATGAGTTCCTTATTGGCCATTGTTTATGCCATCTTATATATCCTTATTTCACGTAACAAATCAGATGAACCCCTTATCATTCCCTATGGTCCCTTCTTGGCTGCCGCCGCCGCCCTTTATTTTTTCTACGGCCGCGAAATCATGGAATGGTACCTTTCCCTGCTTATTCACTAAAGTAAATTTAAAGGTCCTCAAAAAAACATATAATTATATATAATTTAATATAATTAGGCTTAACTTCGGTTTAAATTAACACAAATTACTTGACCTTAACTATTGATTCTTTTACATTTTGAACAAATTAGACACTTTTGTCTTTTTACTTTTATGAGCTTTGAAAAAATACAAAACAATGTGCGCAAAATCCGTGAAGACCTTCTTATCAGTAAAGCGGAACTAGGCCGCAAAGCCAGCCTTTCCCCTTTAACCATTGATCGGGTTGAATCGGGGCTCCCTTGTCGCATGGATACCAAAAGAAAAATCATTCTTGCCTTGGGGCTTAAACTGACAGAAAAAAATTCTGTTTTTCCCGACAATTGATTTTTCCAAAGGCCATCATCGCATTCCAATTTTAAATAGGGAGACAAGTCCTTGTTTAAACTTGGCTGCATGATTTCGATTTACTAACAAAAATGAATCCATCATCATCTTAAACCTGTGCACGATCTTTCCCCATCTCTTAAAAACAAATCCATTTTTCTGACTGGTTTTATGGGAACGGGCAAATCAACCATTGGCCTGGCATTGGCTCAAAAATTGAACCGTCCCTTTATCGACATGGATGCTGTTTTAGAAAAAAAACTAAAATCAAAAATCGCCACAATCTTTAAGAAAAAAGGGGAAGCTTTCTTCAGAGATGAAGAAACAAAATTGCTTCTCAATCTTGTGAACAATGCACCTGCTGTTATCAGCACAGGCGGGGGGATTGTCCTAAGAGCTCAAAATCGAGCTCTTTTAAAAAGAGGGCTATGGATTAATTTAAACACATCCTCTGCCATTATAGAAAAACGTATAGAACAAGAGCATACTCGCCCTCTTCTTCCAAAAACAAAACGAAGACAAGTGATTGAAACCTTGCTCAATAGCCGACGACCTTTCTATGCTTTAGCTCCTTTTCAAATAAATACGGACAGCTTAGCCGTCGATGCCATCATCCATCCTATTTTGAGGGTCCTTAAATGCCACAAGTCAAAGTAAATCTTGATGACCGAAGTTACACCATTGATATCGCCCCTGGCGCCAGCCTCAACATGGGAACAAAAATTGCAAAATTTATTCCCTCACGCAGAGTAGTTGTTCTTACCAACACAACGCTTGCAAGGCTCTATCAAAAAAAATTAACCAGGGAACTCAAAACTCTCCATGCTCAATGGATCGTCATTCCCGATGGTGAAAAATACAAAACATTGCAGACTGTCGAAAAAATTTACTGGAAAATGTCGGATCTTAAAGTGGATCGAAAAACAGCTCTCGTCGCTTTTGGAGGGGGCGTTGTTGGAGACATTGGCGGCTTTGTGGCCGCCACCTATTTAAGAGGCATTCCCTTCATCCAAGTGCCCACAACCCTCTTGGCCCAGGTAGACAGCAGCGTTGGAGGAAAAACGGGTGTTGATTTGCCCGCAGGGAAAAATCTTGTGGGGGCTTTTTACCAGCCCAAATGGGTGTGCATTGACACAAATTTTTTAAACACACTTTCCAAGCGAGAATTTTTATGTGGGTTAAGTGAGGTCATCAAATACGGCGTTTTGTGGGATGAAAAATTTTTCAAATACATTGAATCTCATTTGCCCAAAATTTTGAAAATGGATCCCAACACGCTTAACACCATCGTTAGCCGCTCATGCCATATTAAAGCCCTGATTGTTTCAAAAGACGAAAAAGAATCAGGGTTAAGAGCGCTGCTTAATCTTGGGCACACTCTGGGGCATGCCATTGAAACCTTAAGTGGCTACAACAAAATTCATCATGGAGAAGCCATAAGCATGGGCATGATGTATGCGGCCACTCTTTCTGTGAAAAAAGGATTTTGTAAAAAAGAAGAATTAAGTCGCCTTCAAGCCCTGCTTCAAAAAGCGGGGCTCCCGACACAATGGCCTGGCTACTCACAAAAAAAATATTCCCAGGTGATAGCACTTGATAAAAAGACTACAAACGATACAATTCGTTACATTGTTATTAAAAAAATAGGAAAAACTTTCATCAAACCAATGCGGGTGAGTGAAATCACCCGCACCCTTGCATGGCCGCAAAAAAACAAATAACCATCCAAGTCATCCACGGCCCCAATCTGAACATGTTGGGCACGCGCGAGCAGGATATTTATGGGGATGTCACTCTTGACTCCATTGACAAAGCCCTGAAAAAAAAAGCAAAAGAGTTAAAGGTAACCCTTGAAAGTTTTCAATCCAACACAGAGGGGGAATTGGTCAACAAGATCCAATCTTGCACAAAAAAAATCAGCGGCATCCTGATTAACCCGGCAGCTTACACCCATACCAGTGTCGCCATACGCGATGCCCTCTTGGCTGCCCATGTGCCCGTCGTTGAAGTTCATTTATCCAATATTTATAAGCGTGAACCTTTCAGGCATCATTCCTATGTTTCTTCCGTGGCTGTAGGGCAGATTTGTGGGTTTGGTCCACACAGCTATTTACTGGGCTTGGAGGCTTTAGTTGAAAGCCTAAAAAAATAATATGAAACTTGGTGACATCGTCAAACAAGCCAAGGATTTTTTCGGAAAAGTCTTTCAGAAAAACAAGTATGAAAGTCTCCTTTTAGATTATATTGCCCTTTCACAAAGCCACCCGGATGATCTCCGCATCAAAATAAAAATCTCTGAAACCTATTTCAAGGCGCATGAATCCAAAAAAGCCATTGAAACCTACGAAGAAGTGGTTCAAAAATACATCGCCGACAATTTTATTTTAAAAGCCATTTCCATCATCAAGATCATTTTAAAAATCGATCCTGATCGAACCGACCTCAATTTAAAGCTCACCGATTTATACTTAAAACTTGAAATGCCAAAGGAAGCAGTCAATCAACTTTATATTGCTGCAGCCGCTTATCATGCCCACGGAGAAACCAACAAACATATCGAATGCCTGTCCCGTATCGTTTCCATTGATCCATCGTCTTTAAACAGGCGCAAACTTGCCGAAGGCCATCAACTCGACGGCAACTTGGCCGAGGCGCTCACGCAATTTGAGCATTTGGCACAAAATTTCAAGGAAACAAAAGACTACGACAATCTCTTGAAGGTCTATGAGCTCATCCTGCCCCACAAGCCGGGCAACAAAACGATGATCCGCGACGTCTGTATTTTGTATTTAAGAAAGCAACAGCCCGACCACGCGCTGCGCACGATGGAAAAATACAAATTGGACACCGAAAACGAATTCGCCGAACTCTACGACAAAGCCAAACTCATGCAAAAAGCACTCCGCCACCCAACCCCTGCGGGAGTGGTGAGGAATGCTTAAAAAACCAAATTGTAAATTCGATTGACAAATTGTCTAAAAATCCCGCCCTGGACCGAGGTCATCAGTTGGGAAGAATATTGACTGCTAGAATATTTTTGAGAAGTCTTTAACCATAAATCAAACTCAAGAACTTACTCCATCTTAAACTCACTAACTTAACTATCTGATGACCAACGCACTTCTTGTAAAGGATTTTTAATCTCATATTGTCCCGCATTCTCAACTACTTGGGCCGCCGCTACTTCTGGGTCGTGATAAAAATACAAGTACACCTGATAGGCGGCAGCTCTGGGTAAAAAACTTTCTTTATCCCTAAGAAGTGCCGGAAGGTCGCGACGGTCGAATTGGGGCATGAATCGGGAGGGGTCTTGGGCATGCCAAACGGTTGGCCAGAAGTCACCGCCAAAGACAATGGCGCCGAAGATCGTTGAGAAAACAGCGTGCATTTGTCCTTCGGAATGCCCACGACTGAAGAAAAATTGGATGTCATCACCCAACATGGGAATGCTGATGCCCGGACCTGTGAGAGAAACGGCTCCGGCATCCAGTAGTGTCATCCTGCCCTCCGCCAACAGAGAGTTAAGAATCTTCCCGACTTCGGGTAGGAATGAAGCGTCTCCATCAGTTGTAGCGCGGGCATTGTCATCCAGGGCTTGGCGGCTTGTGATCACATGCGCTCGAGGGAGCCTGAAACGACTTCCTTCAAACGCCCAGCCTGTATGATCCCGTGAAGATGGCTGGGAAGATAAACATCGACATCATCGGGGGTCACGCCAAGATGAGCCATATTTTCCAGCAAAACGTCCTCATCCGGTATCCCTAGTTTTCCCCGGGCTTCTGAGGGTAGTTGGAGCCCGGGTCCCGAATCACAAAGGATGGTCAAATTATTTTTTGGGCCGGCATTTCTAATTAATAATGCATTAGAGGCTACGGCCACTTGATCTCGAGAGGCTGCCGGGTCACTGCGCATATGGTTATCCCGAAAACGCATGGGACGTGCACTTACGGAAAAAACCCGCATACCTGGCCGAGCCGGCGATATAAAAAAAGGACGGAAACCCAGAATGGATGGCATAGTCTCAATTCCTTAAATTAAAAATGAATGACTTTATCTTCGGCAAAAAAAGATGAAGGTTGCTTAAAAATATAAAAAAATACAAAAGCAAAAACGGGAATAAATACGGGAACAAATCCCCCTCAATCCCCCTTTTTTTTCGCCAGAGGCGGATCAGCCTTTGGTTGAAAAGGGGAATGTTAGACGGGAAATTTAAATCAGGTCCCTTCCTGCCAGCTGGACAGGTAGCGTTCTTGCTCGGGGGTGAGGACATCAATTTTGGTGCCCATGGCTTTTAGTTTAAGCTCGGCAATTTTCTTGTCGATGTCGGCAGGAATAACATAAACCTTTTTCTCCAGGTTTTTGTAATTACGGCTGATCCATTCGGCACCCAGCGCCTGGTTGGCAAAGCTCATATCCATCACGCTGGAAGGATGGCCTTCTGCCGCCGCCAAATTCACCAAACGACCTTCGGCCAAAACATTCACGCGACGATTGCCGGATAATTTGTATTCAGTGACAAATTCGCGAATCTGTCTTTTGCCCAAAGCTACTTTTTCAAGCGATTCCAAATCAATTTCAACATTGAAATGCCCCGAATTGGAAACAATGGCACCGTCTTTCATCACTTCAAAATGCTGTTTGGTCAATACATGCTTATTGCCGGTCACCGTGCAGAAAAAATCAGCCAAGGGAGCGGCTTGGGCCATGGGCATCACCTGATATCCGTCCATCAAGGCTTCCAAAGCTTTCAACGAATCAATTTCTGTCACAATAACCTTGGCTCCCATCCCATGAGCCCGCATGGCCAAACCACGGCCACACCAACCGTAACCGGCCACCACAAAAGTAGTTCCTGCCAACAAACGGTTTGTCGCACGTACAATGCCATCGATGGTGGATTGCCCCGTGCCATAGCGGTTATCAAAGAAGTGTTTTGTCTCGGCATCATTGACGGCCAAAATGGGATATTTCAAAACCTTGTCATTAGCCATGCTCTTAAGACGAATAACCCCCGTGGTGGTTTCTTCAGTGCCTGCAATAATCTGCTCTAGGGCATCCTTACGGTCGGAATGAAGAAGGGAAACCAAATCGGCACCATCATCCATGGTAAGATGGGGCTTGATATCAAGAACCGCATTGAGGTGCTTATAATAAGTGTCCTTGTCTTCTCCCTTAATGGCAAAGGTGGAAATCCCATAATCATGAACAAGAGAGGCTGCCACATCGTCTTGAGTAGAAAGAGGGTTGGAAGCGCACAACGCAATTTCAGCACCGCCTTCTTTAAGGGCAATCATCAAATAAGCGGTTTCAGTGGTCACGTGTAAACACGCGCCTACACGAAACCCTTTCAAGGGTTTTTCTTTGGCAAAACGATCCCTGATTAATTGAAGAACAGGCATGTTTTGAGCCGCCCATTCAATACGAAGTTTTCCTTTGGAAGCTAAACTTGGGTCTTTGATGTCACAATTTGTCATGATTCGATTCCTCTTCGGCTCAGCTCAAGGTGTCTAAATCCCCCTTCATCCCCCTTTATTAAAGGGGGAAAGAGGGGGATTTAATCACACTTCAAACCTACCGAAGGGGTAGTAATGATTTAGATGGATTTTTTTAAACGTTCAACGGCGTCTGTTTTTTCCCAAGTAAATTCGGGCTCGCTACGACCAAAATGGCCATAAGCAGCCGTCTTCTTGTAAATGGGACGAAGCAAATTGAGATGCTTGATAATATTAGCCGGTTTGAAGCTAAACACTTCCCGGGCAGCAGCCTCAATTTTTTCATGAGGAAATTTGCCAGTACCAAAAGTGTCTACAAAAAGAGAAACGGGTTCAGGGTACCCAATGGCATAGGCCACTTGCAACTCACAGCGATCAGCCAAACCCGCCGCCACAATATTTTTGGCGGCATAACGAGCCATATAAGAGGCACTGCGATCAACCTTGGTAGGGTCTTTTCCAGAAAAAGCCCCGCCTCCGTGACGTCCCATGCCCCCATAGGTATCTACAATGATTTTGCGACCGGTAAGTCCGCAATCCCCATGCGGGCCACCCACAACAAAACGCCCGGTGGGATTAATAAGATAGCGAGTGTCACTTTTTAAAAGTTCCTTCGGCAAGGAAGTTTTAATGACTTCTTCAATAATAGCTTCCTTTAAGGTTTCGTAAGCAACCTCCGGAGTATGCTGGGTTGAAACAACAATGGTATCAATGCGAACCGGTTTGCCGTTTATATATTCCACTGTCACTTGTGACTTCCCGTCAGGGCGCAAGAAATTGAGTTTCTTGTTTTTACGAACCTGCGTTAACGTAAAAGCCAAACGGTGCGCAAACGCAATGGGCATCGGCATAAGCTCGGGGGTTTCATTGCAGGCATAACCAAACATAAGCCCCTGGTCCCCGGCTCCCTGCTCTTTAAAAAGCCCTTCCCCTTCGGTAACGCCTTGAGAAATATCGGGGGACTGTTTCTTCAGCAAAACTTTCACTTCACATGTTTTGGCATCAAAACCAATTTCAGGATCCGTATAACCAATTTCTTCGATGGTTTTACGAGCCAACGCCTCGGCATTAAAATTGGCTTTGGTGGTAATTTCACCAGAGACAAGGCAAAAATTGGTGGTCACCAGGTTTTCACAGGCCACACGAGAGGTTGGATCGCTTGCCAAACAAGCGTCTAAAACAGCATCTGAAATATTGTCACAAATTTTGTCCGGGTGCCCTTCCGTAACCGATTCGGAAGTAAAAAAATAAGAAGAACTCATAGCCTTGCTCCTTTGTTTGATGGATCTTTTTCTTAAATTAAAAGATTGTCTTTTATATGGTTTGGCCTTTTTTGTCAAAGCGTAACTCCCATCAATTTAAACTATTGAAAATATTCAGGAAATCTTGACTTCATGGTGCCCGATAGTATTTTCCCCGCTTCAAGGAGGGAACCTGATTCCATCAGTTTATGGGTTAAATGTTGGGCCTCGGATAAATAAGATTGTCGTATCATGGTTTTTATCATCGGGATCGAAGCCGGATTCATGCTTAATCTGGTATATCCCAGGCCCATCAAAAGCCATAAATACATGGGGTCTGAAGCTATCTCCCCGCAAACGGTAATTTGAGTATTTGAAGGAGCTACATGGATAATGCGTTGAAGCAATCTTAAAATGGAAGGGTGATGCGCACAGTACAAGTCTTTTACCCATTCATTGGTACGATCACAGGCAAGTGTATATTGAATAAGATCATTGGTTCCTACACAGATAAAATCAGATTCATGGGCCAACAAATCAACTTCCATGACAGCCGAGGGCGTTTCAATCATCATCCCAAAGGGAATTTTTGGAACAGAATACTTCTGCCTTTTAAGGTTTTGCCGGATTTCACCCGACATGGTTTTTATTTTTCTCCATTCGTCTATGGAGGAAATAAGGGGAAAACAGATTTTCAAATGATCAAACCCACAAGCCGCCTTGAACATGGCACGCAATTGGGTTTCAAACAGGGTCTTGTCATGCATGGCAAGGCGTACAGCCCTTAAACCAAGGGCCGGGTTATTTTGCTGTGCCATTTCACTATGGGGCCAATATTTATCGGCCCCCAAGTCAAAGGTGCGCAAAATAACTTCCTTGCCTTTTAATTTTTTTAAAACATCACGATAAACTTCTTCTTGTTCCGCTTCCGAAGGAAGTTGATCGCGATCCATAAATAAAAACTCGCTGCGTAATAAGCCCACGCCCGTGGCCCCCGCATGAACAATGGAGGGGATCTCATCAAGCACTTCCATATTGGCCCAGACTTCCATTTCATGGTGGTCTTGGGTAATGCTTTCCTTACGAACATCCAAAAGAAATTGACGACGTCTGTCTAAAACTTTTTTCCTGATATTTTGGTAGGCTGTTTTCTGCTTTTGACTTGGCTTTATGATTAAAACACCCTCCTCGCCATCCACAATCACTTCATCCCCGTGGCTTACAAAGTTTAACAGGCCATTGACATCAACCAATGTCGGAAGTGCCAGCGATCGGGCGACAATAGCCATGTGTGAGTTCGGGTTTCCCCCTTCAGTCACAAGGGCTGCAATGTGAAACCGGTCAAGATAAAGGGTTTCAGCCGCAGAAATATCACGCGCCACAACAATGGAATGCGCAGGCACGCGCTGAACCAGCTCCTGCTTGGTTCCCATCAAATTTCTCAAGATGGCATTGCCAATGTAGTCAATATCATCCTGACGCTGGCGAATATAATCATGATTGATTTTAGAAAAAGTTTTTTTAACCTCTTGCAAGGTGTTCTTTAAGGCCCACTCGGCATTCACCAATTCTTTTTCAATGGTGTGAATGGTATTACGAACAATAAGTTCGTCCTGTAAAAGAAGGGAATACGAATCAAGAATGGTGATGTGATCACGTCCCTGAATACGGCACAATTTTGATTTGATGCCTTCCAGCTGGGTACGACTGGCCTCAATGGCCTGCAAAAACCGTTTGGTCTGATCGGCAACCTGGCCCGAATGAATCCAATATTGGGGGACAACAAGGGAAGGAGCTCCAAAAAGAAAAACCCGGCCTGTAACAATACCGGGGGAAACCTTCTCTCCCTGCAGTTTATGGCCAAAAGATTTTTGCTTACTCTTTTTCATGAAACTTTTGGGCAATCAATTCCCCCAATTTTTTTATGGCCACAGGGGCATCGGCCCCTTGGGCTTCTATTTTGATGCTCGATCCCTTCCCTGCAGCCAACATCAAAAGCCCCATAATACTTTTTCCATTAACCCGGTTTTTCCCTTTGTTGACAAAAATCTCACTTTCAAAAGGCGTGGATGTTTTTACAAACAAGGCTGCCGCCCGTGCATGAAGCCCCAATTTATTGACAATTTTAAAGCTCCCCTGAATTGAGGCGCTACTTTTTGTTGTTGTTTTGGATGTAAGCATAATGAATCTTCTAATAGCACACTCTCATTTTTTTAGATTGCACATGGTAAATATGGGTCCGCCCATATTGGGCGATAAAAGGAACAAGTTTTTTTAAAGGAACGGTTTTATGAAGAGTAAGCAGTTTTACAAGCATCGGGAGATTAAAACCACTGACCAACTCAACAACACCTTTATGGACAAACTCCAGGCAAACATTACATTGGGTTGATCCATAAAAATGCGTCAGCAGCAAAACACCTTTTTTATGACTTACTTTTTGAATGCCATCTTGAAGCTGCTTTCGCATACGGATGATGGTATCTCCAGGCTTAAGCTTGACGGCGACAATACCCTTGGGTTTGCCTAACAAACGCTGAACGGTTTTAAGCATTTCAAAGGCTTCACTGTTTTCTGAAATGAGAACAATGCCTACCATAGTAACTGCATACAAACCCATTACAAAAAGAAAAGCAAGCTGTAGTAAAAGCCTAATTTCTAATGGGTTCTCTCCTGTTTTTGATCAAGAAAAGAAAAAGTATTTTAGCCATAGAGAGCCCTTTTTTACAGTTTCCTTCATAACAAAAACACTGGCCAAATTTTAAGGTCAAACCTACTATAGAACCTCTTATGAAAAAAATCCTTCAGGGCTTGGGGCTTTTCTTATTATTAACTTTCTTCTTTGTATCCCCCGGATTTAGGGCTTGCGACAAGGGAGTATCCTTTGGTTTTCCCATGGCTTTAGTTGAAGTCTATCAACCTGAAAGTTCGCGCCAAGACTGGTGGGGCCAATTCACAGAAGCAAAACCGGCCAAAGTCACCATCAAACCTCTTGGTGCAGGGATTATAAACTTAGCCACTGGGCTTCTGGGACTCTTTTTTATAATAAGATTATTAAAATCCTCTTTTTGGAAAAATTCCCGGATAAAAAAATGGGGGGGCTACCTGATCGGAATTTACATTTGTATGAATAGTATTGGGGGAGCCTGCCTCCTTTATACACTGCCTCGTTTAGATACCCACTCTTCATGGCAAGGATTTATTGAATCCATCATGATGATACTGTGCTATCCCATTTTGTGGACATACGTCATCTTCAACAATGAACATTACAAATTATATGAATTTGAATGGGAGAAATTATCTTGGTACCCGAATTTTTATTTTCACCATGACGACTTGGCTTACCGGATTACCCTTCCTTTAAGCCTGGGGGCATTATTTTTCATCGGCTGTCTGGGGGGATGGATGACCAAGAAGATAAAATCCCATTGTAAAAAAAATCGTGACACTCCCTCACAATAAAATTACACCTTGTTTGTTGAGGAAAATGCCCATCATGGGGAAAATAGCGCCTATCAAGTGGGAAGCTTTTCTTCTTATGAAGAAGCGTTAAACCGTGCCAAACAGATTGTGGACGATTTTTTAAACACGGAAGCAAGGCAGAGATGCCAGGCTCTGTGCAAATAATCATTCCGGTGTTTCTGTTTCTTCATCTTGGCGATAATCGGCCAGATCCCGATCAAGTCTTTCCAAAAACATCTTGGATGAATCAATCCCACGGGCTTTAAGCAAAGTATTCCTGGCCGCCACTTCGATAATGGTGGAAACATTCCTACCTGAGGAAACAGGAATTTTTATGTACGGAACCGACACATCTAAAATGGTGTAGAAAACCTGGTCCATCCCAAGGCGGTCATAATTGTGTTTGGGATTCCATTCAACAATTTCAGCGACAATTTCGATCAGTTTTCGGTCTCGGGTAGCGGCCACGCCAAATAAATCTTTAATATTCAGAATACCCAGCCCTCTTACCTCCATATGAAACTGCAAACGTGGGGACGCCATCCCCCATAAAGTGGAAGATGATTTTTTTCTTATTTCAACAACATCATCGGCTACCAGCCTGTGTCCTCGCATGATCAGGTCAAGGGCACACTCACTTTTCCCAATGCCGCTTTTTCCGATGATGAGAATCCCCACACCAAAAACATCCATCAAAACTCCATGTACGGTTGTGGCATCGGTTAAATAATCCTCTAAAAAACGTGTGACACGATTGATGAAAATGGAAGTAATAAGAGGGGTACTCAAAATGGGAATTTTATGTTTGTTCGCCAACCCAACCAGCGGTTTGGGAACAGGATTATCCCGTGTCACGACAAAGCAAGCGACTCTGGCCTTGGCCATTTTGAGAACAATTTGTGACAGCTTTGGGCCTGAAAGCGATTTAAGATAGGTGATTTCTGCCTTTCCTAAAATCTGCACCCGCCCTGAATGAAGTTTGGAAGTATTTCCAATAAGGGCCAATCCCGGTTTTTGGATACGGGGAGACAATATGGAACGTTTGATCCCTTTTTTACCGGCAACAGTCTTCAAGTTTAACTGACTGTCCTTTTTAAGAAGCTCGGCAACGGAAACCTGGAGCATAAAACTTTAAAGTTTTTCGTCTTCGTTGATAAGAATTTGGTAAAGATCTTCGCTTGGAGATTCGATGAGCTGATTACGGATGGCCTCCCCTTTCAACAAACGTGAGAGACGAGCCAGTGCCTGAAGATGGTTTCCGACAACATTTTCAGGGGCAATAAGAACAAAAAAAAGTTTGGCGGCAATTTGATCATGAGCCTGAAAATCGACACCCTTTTTGGAACGTCCAAATATGGCCACAATGGAGGAAAGACCGGGCATTTTCCCGTGAGGGATTGAAATCCCATTACCCACACCGGTGGAACCAAGACGCTCCCTTTCAAGCAATACCTTGAAAACATGATCGGCTTCCATCCCTGGATAGGCTTTTTCAGCAAGTTTGGACAATTCTTCAAGCACACCTTTTTTATCAGTGGCCAAAAGGTCTCCGCAAACTGCTTGGGACTTAAGAATATCCTTTAATTTCATGAATACTTATGAGCTCCTTCCTTTTAAAAAGGCCGCTCAACTTAAATCAGCTTCTCACAAATTGCAATTTTTTTTTGACACACAGTGTTATATTTTATTTGTCTTGGGGGTAAAGCTGCCGTCGACGAGATGAAGGTAAAATGCCCAGCATTTCACGATATTTGGCCACCGTACGACGTGCGATATCAATATTCACCTTTTTGAGCATATCCGTAATGTCTTTATCGGAATAAGGATTGCAGACATCTTCAGAGGAAATAATGGTACGGACTTTATCCTTGACCGTTTCAGAAGCCACATCAGGCGTGCCATCGGAACTGGAGACTCCATTATTAAAGAAATATTTGAGTTCAAAGATCCCTTGGGGGGTGTGCATGTATTTACTGTTGGTGGCACGACTCACCGTTGATTCATGCACACCAACCTCTTCAGCCACATCTTTAAGGATCATCGGTTTTAAAAAATTAATCCCCTTGTCAAAAAATTCTTTCTGAAATCCGACAATGCATTTGCTCACTTTATACAAGGTACGCTGCCGCTGATGAATGCTTTTGATAAGCCACACCGCACTTTTAAGCTTGTCCTGTATATAACCCTTGGCGTCCGGATTTGATTTTTTTTCACCTGACATCATGTTGCGATAAAAATTGCTGACACGCAATTTAGGCAACCCCTCTTCATTAAGAACAACGGCATAATCATCCCCCATTTTATAAACATAAACATCCGGGGTTATGTATTGAACCTCCGACTTCCCAAAAGGGCGCCCGGGTTTGGGTTCCATGGCTTCAATGATATGGGCACAATGAATCACTTTCTTGATGGGTTGTTTTAACTTCTTGGCTAAAGTGAGGTAGTCTTTACGTTCCAACAAAGATAAATGATCTTTGATAATGGATTCAAGAAGGCTGCGTTCCGCAACAAAGGGACGAGATTGAAGAAGAAGACATTCCTTAAGATCCCTGGCCCCAACACCCAAAGGATCAAGCTCTTGGACATATTCCAAAACGTCTTTAACATTTTCTAACTTATAAGAATTTTTTTCAGCGATTTCTTCCAATGAGGAAGTTAAATAACCGTTATCATCCAAAACACCCAGAATGGTCAGCGCAATCTCTTCTTCCCATTCCGCCAAATTAGCCATTTTTAACTGCCAATCAAGATGATCGTGGAGCGTAGTGGGTTTGGGGGTAATATTTTCGTAATTGGGTAACTCGTCTGAATTGGCAAAACTTCGCAGATCTTCTCCAGGGGCATTATAGGTTCCCATGTAGTTTTCCCAGTCAAACTCTTTGGGTTCGGGTAATTCCCCGTCTTTGGTACCTACCTCTGCCTGAGCCTCATGCGATTTATCGAGTTCCCCTTCCACCTCTATTTCTTTGGCTACTTCAGTGGGGACTTCTTCATCTTCCTCTTGAGGTCCTTCTTCCAACATGGGGTTCTCAAGAAGCTCATCCTGGATCATGTCAGAAAGTTCAATACGGGATAACTGAAGTAATTTAATGGCTTGCTGCAGTTGGGGGGTAATAACCAACTGCTGGGATAATTTTAAACTTTGTTTAAGTTCGATCGCCATAATCTTTGCCAAGGTGCGTCAAAATTTCTATGCAAGATATAAGCCATGGTAAAAACATGACCTTTTTTTGTCAAGACTAGAGCTTGGCTGAGCCTTTAATTAATTACTTGACTAAAAGAACCCTCTAAAAAACAAGTTTAAAGAAGGTCCTAAATCTACTTGAAACCTTTCGAGGTTTTTTGGTTCATCTTTGGAGAACCCACTTTTTTAAAAGGATGATTTTGTTGAATTTGCACCTTTTTTTCAGCCCAATTTTTTTGAGCCGCATACTCAAGACTGGCTTCAATAAAATGGAAAAAGAGTGGATGGGGAAGCATGGGACGAGATTTAAATTCAGGATGAAACTGGACAGCTACAAACCAAGGATGATCCTTAAGTTCAACCATCTCAACTAAGGAGTTATCGGGGCTTGTCCCACTAATAACCAATCCCTTATTTTCAAGCTGTTCTCTAAAAGCATTATTGAACTCATAACGATGACGATGACGTTCTGAAATTTCCTTTTCTCCATAATTTTCAAAAGCACGCGTTCCTTTTTTAAGGACGCAAGGATAAGCCCCCAAACGCATGGTGGCTCCTTTGTTAAAAACAGCTTTTTGTTCTTGCATGAGGTGAATAACAGGAAAAGGCGTATTCGGGTCAAACTCAATGCTATTGGCTCCTTTAAGACCGGCAACATGGCGCGCAAACTCAATGACAGCCAGTTGCATCCCCAAGCAAATACCATAGAAAGGAATTTTACGCGTACGCGCATATTCAATCGCTTTGATTTTACCCTCAATCCCCCGATTCCCAAAACCACCCGGAATCAAAATACCCTGAATTTCAAGAAAGGCCTCATCCAGATTGGCCGAATCTTGCTCTAAAGTTTCTGAATCAACAAACTTAAGCTTCACCTTGGCATTCTGATTAAAACCCGCATGATAAAGAGCTTCATTAAGACTTTTATAAGCATCTGTTAAATGAACATATTTGCCTACCACAGCAATGGTCACCAATTTTTCGGCTGACTTGATTTTGGAAACAAGATCTTTCCAAACCTGAAGATCGGGCTTGCGCGTCCAGATATTCAAAAATTCCACAATTTTGTCATCCAGACCTTCTTCATGCAGATTAAGTGGAACTTCATAAATACTTTGCACGTCGCGCGCTGTCATCACACAGGTGGAGTTTAAATTACAAAACAAGGCTATTTTTGATTTAATATCAGCCGCCAATGCACGGTCGGTACGGCAAAGCAAAATATCGGGCTGGATCCCAATTTCGCGTAATTTTTGGACACTGTGTTGGGTGGGTTTGGTCTTCAGTTCTTCAGCAGCCCCAATATAAGGGACTAAAGTTAAATGAACATACAAGACATTGTTTTTTCCGACATCGGCCTGAAATTGACGAATGGCTTCCAGAAAGGGAAGACTTTCAATATCCCCCACCGTTCCTCCGATTTCCACAATAAGAACATCGACATCACTTGCCGCCTTCATGATGCATCCCTTGATTTCGTCAGTGATGTGGGGAATGACCTGAACGGTTCTTCCCAAATACTCGCCTTTTCTTTCTTTTTGGATGACTGAATTATAAATACGCCCCGTGGTGACGTTATTCAGACGGGACATGCGCACATTGACAAAACGTTCATAGTGCCCCAAGTCCAAATCGGTTTCTGTCCCATCATCGGTGACAAAAACCTCCCCATGCTGAAAGGGGCTCATGGTTCCAGGGTCAACATTGATATAGGGATCTAGTTTTTGAATGGTAACCTTAAGTCCACGGTCTTCAAGAAGCGCCCCCATGGAAGCACTGGCCAAGCCTTTCCCCAAGGAAGAAACAACACCACCTGTCACAAAAATAAATTTAGTCTTTGAATGAGACATGATGAACCTTCCCCTCTTGATGATTTTGTACTTGTTTGGGCTTTTTTAGGGTAAAAACTGTTTACCCGGTTGGAATAGCAGAGTAACGGATAGGGAATGCGTTGTCAACGTTTGGTGTTATTTTTGTGATTTTTTTTGAAAAGTTTATGGAATCAGCGCCGTATTTGACAAACCAAGATCTTCAGAAAATCCATGCATCACATTCAATGCCTGGATGGCCTGGCCGGAAGCTCCTTTGGTCAGGTTGTCAATGGCAGAACAAACAACAACACGGCCCGTGCGGGCATCAAGAAGAACACTTATGTGGCAGAAATTGGTGCCACGAACACTGGCAGTAGCCGGAAAACTTCCTACGGGAAGAATACGAATAAATTTTTCATTCTTGTAGAATTTCTTAAAACAATCTGTGAAATCCTTCGATGATAATTTCCGTGTCGGTTTTGCGTAAATTGTTGAAAGGATTCCCCGATCCATGGGAACCAAGTGCGGGGAAAAAAGAATTTTGGTATCTTGCCCGGCTAATTGGGAAAGTTCCTGCTCAATTTCTGGTGTGTGCCGATGCTTACCAATATTATAGGGTTTAAAAGATTCATTGACCTCGCAGAACAAAGTTTCAATTTTGGCCGAACGTCCGGCCCCAGACACACCCGATTTGGAATCACAAATAATATCTTCTGAAGAGATGAGTTTTTCGGATAAAAGTGGAGCCAGCCCCAAAATAATGCTGGTGGGATAACAACCAGGGCAGGCAACGAGCTTGGCCTTTTTTATTTGGGCGCGATGGAGTTCTGGCAGACCATACACAGCTTCTTTAAGAATTTCTTTTTGCGAGTGGGGGCCGTACCATTTTTCGTAAGTGGAAGCCTCTTTGAGTCGAAAATCCGCTGATAAATCTAAAACCTTCACACCTTTATCCAGAAAACTTTTAGCTGTATTCATGGCCTCATGATGGGGCAGGCATAAAAAAACCGCATCGACCCGTTTGGCCATCAAAGCCACATTCAATTCTTCAAGAGCCAAATCGTGCCCTTCAAAAGCAGGATACACCTGGGATAAGTTCTGTCCGGAATATTGCTGGGAAGTCAGAAAAGAAAGATCGACATGGGAATGATTTAATAAAAGGCGTGCCAGTTCCACACCGGTATAACCTGTTGCCCCCACAATGCCGACTTTGATTTTTTGAGGCATGGGATAATGAAATTTCCTAACAAAAACGCAAAATTTTTAACGTTTGCTGTACTGTGTGCTCTTACGTGCTTTCCGATGACCGTATTTTTTACGTTCAACCTTGCGGGAGTCGCGTGTAAGAAAGCCGTTGCGATGCAAAGGCTTGCGATAATCAGGGTTCAGGGAAAGTAAAGCTCTGGCCAAACCATGACGCAAAGCCTGAGCCTGGGCTGAAGGCCCACCTCCAAAAACATTAACCACCATGTTAAACTTGGCTAAGTTGCCCGTCACATCCATGGGCTGCAACACAACGATTCTTAAACTTTCCCGGCCAAAATAGGCTTCCATGGGTTTGCCATTAACTAAAATATCACCTTTGCCCGGAGTGATGTACAAGCGAGCAACCGCTGTTTTTCTTTTACCAACACCAAAAAATCGTTTTGGGATACTCATGATTTAAACCTCACAAAGAATAGGCTTCGGGTTTTTGAGCCACATGGGGATGGTCGGCACCCGAATAAATTTTTAATTTTTTAATTAATTTGCGTCCCAAAATATTTTTGGGCAACATCCCTTTAACTGCTTCGATCAAAACCTGATTGGGTTTTGTTTTTAAAAGTTTTTGGGCTGACACCGACTTGATTCCTCCAGGATAGGAACTGTGCCAGTAATACTGCTTTTGTTCCAGTTTATTGCCGGTAAGCCTGATTTTGGAAGCATTAATAGCCACCACAAAATCACCCACGTCCACATGGGGTGTATATTGGGCCTTGTTTTTCCCTCTTAAAATATTGGCAATCTGTGTGGCTGCACGGCCTAAAACCTTATCTTCAAGATTAATGACATGCCATTTACGTTCCACTAACCCTTTTTTTGCTTGATACGTTGCCATGAAACTTGTCTCCGTAAGTCGTTAATTTAAGCGGGGGACCATAGTGTCCACCCTGTAAAAAGTCAAGGGTGAAGTATTCTCCTGCAAACCGCTCTTTAATAAGCAGGGCCACAACAGCCACCCTTTGACCAAATCTTATAGTCGAAGCCGCAAACATACTCCAGCTAATTGTCGTCAAGTGAAGTCTAAAAACTTATTCTTCAATTTTTTTCCATGTAAAATTGACAGAAAAAGTAATTTTTGGTACGGCAACCTTTCTTGACAAAAAGGAGCATTATGATCTTTAAAATTGGTATTAACGGGTTTGGTCGCATTGGCCGTTGTATCGCCCGCGCCCTTTTAACCCAAAAACTTCCCTTTCAACTCGTTCTTCTAAACGAACTCGCCGACGTAAAAACAAATGCCCATCTTTTAAAATATGATTCCGTTCACGGGCAACTTCCCCTTGAGGTAAGTACAAAAAACAATAGCTTGATCGCCGGCAATCATGAAATTCGCCTTACTGCTGAAAAAGATCCAAGCAAGATACCCTGGAAGGATATGGGGGTCGATATTGTCCTGGAATGTACCGGCCTTTTTACCGATAAGGAAAAAGCAAGCCTGCACTTGGCTGGGGGAGCCAAAAAAGTTCTGGTTTCAGCTCCTTCTAAAAATCCGGACATTACCCTCGCCTACGGGATAAACATGAATCAATACGATCCCAAAAATCATCATATTGTTTCAAACGCCTCATGCACCACCAATTGCCTGGCTCCTGTCGCCAAGGTTCTTCATGAAAATTTTGGAATCGAACGAGGCTTGGTCACCACCATTCATTCTTATACCAATGACCAGCGAATTTTGGATGTGGCTCATTCAGACTTACGCAGAGCCCGTGCTGGTGCTATTTCACAAATTCCCACAAAAACAGGGGCTGCTCAGGCTGTTGGGTTGGTCTTACCAGCTCTTAAGGGTAAAATTGATGGTTTTGCCATACGTGTCCCCACGCCCAATGTTTCCTGCGTCGATCTTGTTTGTACCGTTTCAAAAGCCGCTTCCAAAGACAACATCAACCAAGCCTTAAAAGAGGCTGCAGATAAAAGCCTTAAAGGAGTGTTAAGCTATACCGATGAAGAACTTGTCTCCATCGATTTTAACGGAAACAAACATTCAGCGATTGTAGACGGCCTTTCAACAAAAACCATTGAAAACAAACTCATCAAGGTTTTAGCCTGGTATGACAATGAAACGGGCTTTTCAAACCGCATGTTGGATGTAGCCCGGTATATGGCGGAAAGATTGTAATATGTGCGGGTGTTCGGATGTTCCGATGTTAAAGATTTTTTTAAGAACTTCAGCACATCTGCACTTAATAAGAAATGATCAAAACCATCGATCAATTTCAACTTCATGAAAAAAAGGTTTTCATCCGTGCCGACTTTAACCTAAGCATTAAAGACGGCGTCATCACAGATGATACACGCCTTAAAGAATCACTGCCCACTATTGAATATTCCATAAAACAGGGAGCCAAGGTCATCCTGGCCTCACACTTAGGACGCCCCAAAGGGAAAAGGGACGAAAAATACAGTTTAATGCCCGTTGCCGAGCTTTTAAGTGCCATCCTTAAAAAGGATATTCTTTTTCCGGAAGATTGTATCGGGGATGCTGCGCGAAAATTGGCCCTTGAAATGAGGGCCGGGGATGTCATGCTTTTGGAAAATCTGCGTTTCCATGAGGAGGAGGAAGCCAACGACGAAAACTTTTCCAAAAAACTCGCTGGATTAGCCGAAGTCTACATTAATGATGCTTTTGGGACAGCCCATCGGGCCCATGCCTCCACTTTCGGCATGGTTCCCTTTTTCAAAGAAAAAGGCATGGGACTTCTGATGCAAAAAGAAGTCAAATGCTTAAGCCAGCTTTTACAGAGCCCGGCCAAACCTTTTGTTGTGGTCCTTGGCGGAGCCAAGGTTTCCGATAAAATTGAGATTATCGAAAATTTGCTGGGCCAAATTGATGCCCTCTGCATTGGGGGAGGGATGGCTTACACCTTTCTTAAAGCCATGGGCAAAGACATTGGCCGTTCTCTTTTGGAAGAATCAAAAATCAACCAAGCCAAAAGAATCATTAAACGAACCGAAGAAAAGGGAATCCCCCTTCTTCTCCCTGTTGATTCTGTTCTTACAGAAAAACTGGAAGGTAAAATTGTTTATCATGTCCAATCAACAGATCGGCCTTGGGGAAATGAAATGGGCGTTGATATTGGCCCGGAAACAGTAAAAGTTTTTGCAAAACATCTTCGGGAGGCCAAAACTATTTTCTGGAATGGCCCCATGGGCATTTTTGAAATGCCTCCTTTTGATCAAGGAACCTTCGAAGTAACACGAATCATTTCCGAAGTTGATTGCTTCTCCATTGTCGGCGGTGGGGACTCATTGGCAGCTATCATGAAAACGGGGCTTTCCGATCACTTTACCCATCTTTCAACAGGGGGAGGAGCCTCAATGGAATTTTTGGCTGGAAAAACATTACCTGGAATCAAAGCTCTTGAGATATAGTCGCTAGTCGCTGGTCTCTAGTCGCTAGGAGCCTGTCGGGGAAACATTTTTAGTAATTCATGATCGGCAACAGCCCCGGTTTTTGATA
>MGPH01000017.1 GCA_001797365.1 Deltaproteobacteria bacterium GWA2_45_12 | reverse complement strand
CGAATGCTCACGAATGCCCTTACAAAAATCGGACGGCGTCCGAAAAATGGATGGTCGAGATGATTGGGGCGCGCCAAGGGGCGCCCCTACCCTAATCATTTCGCCACGAGAGGGCTCAATTGAGGGGGTGGAATGGATGATAATGGGGCCAAGGGGCCTAATGTGTGGTGGTAGTCGTCGTTGCCGCCGGCTCATCACTGACCACTTCATCTACCGGCACCGACAAAACAGCCTTCAAGGAATCAGACCCGATAAGCAACCGCGCCTTCCCCCCCACGTTTTTAATGGCCATGCTGGTGGGGTTAATTTTGAGATCGGGATTTTCCAATTTTTCATCCGGCAAGAGATCAGCCAGATTTCTTTCAACCTTGCTGCGGGTTATTTCATCGGCATTAAGGAATTGTTTGGCACCATCATTGCCAACACGGGCCAAATTAAGGGAAACAAGGGAATCATTTTCGGTAATCACAAGGACTTTTGTTTTCGTTTCGTCTAATACAAAGTTCTTGGGTTTTGTATTAAGGGCGATGACACTTGGCGTGATACTGTTACGATTAGCAATACGTGTATTTCCTGCCAGATCAATACTCCACAGAGCATTACCATTTTTTTCCATCACAACTGCTTTACCAGAAATAGCACCAGCTGCACTAATGCTCATATCGTAAAAACTCAGATTTTCAAGACTATCTTCGAGATCAAGATTCAAGTCCACTTTTGCCTGCTGATTATTAAAAACATTGTTTTTACAATAGAGCCTTAGTTTTTTAAATATTTCATCATTTTCATTTTTATAATCGAAAACCACAGAAGCACATTTAACATTATTTTGTTCAACAATATCGAAAGCCGTTGTTACAAAATTTCGAGCATTATTATTTTCACTTCTTCCCAAGTTATCAACAAAGTAAAGAAACCTATCTGCTATACGTGGATTCCCACCATCTAAGTTATCAGCGCTTACTTCAAATACCGAAGGTAGAATATCTGCAGCTGTTGTTCCTGTTACACGTAATTTGCCATCTGTTGCTACTTTTAATACATTGTAACGTACTATCTCAGGCCTATTCCACAACCCAATATCCTGCGCTCCCACGGCATTATTAGCGCCGGCGGCTTGTTGGGCGACAGCTTTTAGGTCAATACCGGCTTCGGGTTTTTGGGCACCTAAAATATTTGTTGCGGTATTGTAAGAAAGTTTTTCGGCATCGGGGGCGGAAGTTTCCTCATAATCCTGCTGATGTAAACCTTGCACGGCCAAGTGGACTTCTCCATTTTCTTCTGTTTTAGCCAGGCTAACCACTTTTGAACCAGCCAGGGAAAAAACAGTGTCTTCCTGGCCTACGCCGTCATGGTCCACAAAATTGGCGGGGCCGGCGACAACATCCTTGGGGCTGTCAACCACCCAGTGGAGGTTTTCATTCACCTTTTCATCGATGGGTTCCGACAATTCTCCGTTCGCCGTCAGGCGGGCGATGTGGAGTTTATCGACCGACTGAATGGACGGATAATAACATTCCACCACCCCATCCGCCCCAATGGGGCAACACAGAGTGTTTTCACGCAGGCAAATATCCACATTTGCAGGAGGCAATTGGTTGGGATCAAAACCGGCTTCTACGTTACCGTCCATAGCCACGGCAGAACCAACCATGCTGTTCCAACGCTCGTTCAATTTGGCGCGGAAAAACCGGGGCCAGTCACGCTGCCACAACGAATTGTTTGCATGCAAATCATCGGTTGAAATAACCAAGGAATCACCAGCCTGGTAAGAACCCGCTTCCATTTTGCCGGCGACAGGCGTGTTGTATTCAGAATCGTGGGCATAGGCCACCAAGCCCTTGTTGGAAGGCGCAGGAATTGAAACAGGAGGCATGGCAGGATTTTCTTTTGAGCCACCCCCTTCAGGATCGTATTTGTCCGAACCACCTCCGGCACCCCCATCGGTTGCAGGGCTAAAACCCCCCGCCCCACCTCCGGCTCCGGCGCAGGCAGAAAGTAGAAAAACAAGGATGATGAATGTAGGGGCGCTGCTCCAGCTTGAGGCTGGTCCGCCTCTGGAGGATGCTGCGCCCTTCTCTGCCAACGTGTGGGGCGCGCCAAGGGGCGCCCCTACTGCGCCCTCATTTAAATAAAATCTGTGGAGTAAATTTTTTAACATGGTACCCAAACCCTCATAAGGTTTCTGACGCCACTTTCGTAGGTGAGGCGCACCAAGGGGCGCCCCTACGAGATAAAACGCCAGTTTCCCCTTATACCTTCCGAAAACTTCCCCTCATCAATGTTCAGAAGAGAAGCCCCTCGACCCATGTCCCCACACGGGTCACCCCCATGTATTGCAATTTGAGTGCCAGCAGATATACTTTGAATTATTATATAAGTTATTGATTTTTAATGATTAAATTAAGGCCCGTTTCGCGTTTATGACCATGAACGGATATTTAAAAAATAATTTCTCAGAATGAGATCCCCCATGTGTCAAAAAGGTGCATAAAAAAGAAGGGGACACGGAATATCATCCATGGGGAAAAGATGATGAAAAAAAAGACAAAGAACTGTGTAAAGTTTTTCATCAATGGTATGAACCCCTGGGGCAAGCCCTGACCCAAGATTCCGTGGCAAGCTACAGGGTTTTGACCCAGCAAGGCGCGTCTCCGAAGCCAACGAGCGTAGGGGATAAAAAATGAAAATCTTGAAAAATAAGAAACAATACAGTAACAATACAAGAATGAAAAACCACTTTACAGCCATCTACGAAAAAAAAGGGAAATGGGTCATTGCCTATGTTGAAGAGATTCCCGGTGTAAATACCCAGGGAAAAACACTGGCCGAAGCAAAACGGAATTTAAAAGAAGCCCTGGAACTGGTACTTGAAAGTAACCGCATGTTGGCCCGCAGCGAAATCCATTCATCCAAAAACGTCATTCGCGAATCAATCGCCGTGAATCAATGAAACGAAAAAACCTGATCCGCCATCTGGAAATTTGCGGTTGCCTTTTGCTGCGTGAGGGTGGCAACCACACGATCTACTTTCACCCGGAAACCCATAAAACATCCACATTCCCCGACACAAAGAAGTTCATGAATTTTTGGCCAAGAAAATCTGCAAGGATTTGGGAGTAAAGGTTCCAAAATAGCTCACTTCGTCCATGCTGGATGGTTCTGACCGACACATTCCCTCGTTCCCACGGTCTCCGTGGGAACGCAATTCCACAACGCTCCTGCGTTCTCCCTAGAACCATTCCGTTTGCACCTCCACCATACTCTCCATGCCAGCATAGTTCCTGGGATACTTCATGACGAAGGAACTAAAAAATAAATCAACGGTATGAACCCCAGGGCAAGCCCTGGACCCAAGATTCCGTCCGCCTTAGGCGGACGGGGTTTTGACCCGGCAAGGCGCGTCCCTGAAGCCAACGAGCGTAGGGGATAAAAACAAATTGATACGTCGTCTTCTTCTTTCCTCCGTCATGATCATCATTAGGATTAATAACCCCCCAAGAAACAGGTCGAAAGACGATCGGCTTTGAGGTGACTGATCATGTTCTGATTATATTGATAGGCAAAGCCGTAGGCATTGGCATTGAGTTTTGCTTCCTGCTCGCTGGCATAGGTATTTGTTGTTCCTTCGATCATTTTTACTCCAACAGTTTTTTGAATGCATGCCTTTGTAACCGCATCCTGCAACCCGGGTCCGGGCAACACTTGAATACCTTGATAAACCCCCAACAAACGATCGTCCCGGTTTTGAAGAGCTTTGTCGGATTCCTGAATAGAATTGAGTTTCTGAATCTGGTTGATTGAAAAACTATTGGCTTGCACGGGTTCCTGTTGAGAAGCCGTTTGCTGTGTTTGGGCTGGCTCAACTGGCTCAAATGACGCCCGTTGAGCTGCAACGGGAGTTAATTCTCCAATCTTTTCCATCGAAGGATCTGCATTGAGGGCAACAGAGGTCAGGATGACAGAAAGGGTCATCACCTTTTTCCCCGCTATTTTTTCTTTCACAAAGCCGCCTGTTTGTGGCTTGAGCCGATACATGCTCCCATCCACCACGTCGATGATAATTCCAATCACTCCAACTCCACCAAATAATATATTTCCAAAAAGCCAACCATTTAATTTTTTGTTTAAGGTTGTTTGATAAGGCTGGTAACCGTGCAAATCGATTTTGACAATATGATTGTCGTCCCGATCCAGTCTTACAATAAGAGGAGTGCGTCCCTGGTTTTGGTTATCGATGGTCACCGAAGCCCCCACAGGATCACTCGATATCCCAACCTTTTGACGGGTTCCGCTGATGATCGTGGCGCAACTGTTCGTCACAAATAAAACAAACACCACTCCATAGATCATTTTGTTATTTTTTAGTTTCATCTTTTGTTTCCTTCTGTGAATTAAGTGAAGTGCATTATTTCTCTTTATCAATTTCAAGCTACTATTCCAATGCATTGGAAGATATCAAGTATAAAGCGGTTGATTTTTAGATTTTTTATGCCGCACTGCGCTGTAATTCGGCATTCAAGATCAATGGTATGCACCCCAGAACAAGGCAGAACAAGGGGTCAAAGCAGAACAAGGGAACAGAACAAGGAAAACAGAAAGAACAAGGAAAAACAAGGAAAAACAAGGGGTCAAGTCTCTGGTTGGCTAATTTGGTTCTGAAAAAACAAGGGGTCAAGTCTCTGGTTGGCTAATTTGGTTCTGGATTTTTTTAATGCGATTTTTAAATGTTAACTTGATATCCATTTTCCCTTTAACTTCTTTACAAGCCCAACCAACCGTTTTTCCACTGCCAAGAGCAAATGTTCTGGCAAGTTGTTCATGAGTATAATCTCCATGTTCCTTTAATATCCAAAGTGCGACCTTTCTGGAAAGATTGGTTTGTCCACGACGCCCTTGGATAATTTGGGTTATGGTTACCCCAAATTCATTAGCCACAGCAGTTAAAACTTTTTCTAGGGACGGCCTGATAAATTGCTTTTCCGCACGAACATGCTCTTTGGATGGTTTATCACTGGCCAGTCGAATATTTTCAATAAAAGACTCTCCCCCTAAAATCACTGGCCATCTTTTTCGCTTATATAAGGCATTCAAGGTACTGTCATTCCCCTCCAAAACAAACTCATGAAAGGACTGAGGACCCTCAAACCATTCCATGATTTTTTCTTTGGAAAACCATCGGATATTTTTTTTACTCAGAAAAATTTTATGACTGCTCCACGGATAATCCTCGGGCATCTCACTAATGCCTGCATCAACCGGGTTTAAGTGGATGTAGCGCACCACTTGATGCAAATAATCCTCTTCTTCAATGACCATAGCCTTATATCGACCCCTAAAAAGTGGACCATCACGACCGTGTGCCCGATTAAAGTGCTGAGTATAGAGACCATTAATATGCCTCATAATGCGAGATAACTTTGCCTCGGGTGTTTTGAAACAAAGATGGTAATGATTTCCCATTAAGCAGTAGGCATACAGCTCAACCCGCCACTTTTTAAAAGTGTCTTCAAGAAGATTTATAAAGAATTGATAATCACCCTCGTCGAGAAAAATCTTTTGACGGACCGCCCCACGATTCATGACGTGATATACAGCTCCGGGATATTGAATTCTTAAAGGGCGGGCCATGTGCAGGTTTGATCACGGAATATCTTTCTAGTCAACCAGAGACTTGACCCCTAGGCTTCTCCTAGTCAACCAGAGACTTGACCCCTAGGCTTCTCTAGGCTTCTGGTTTTGACCCCTAGGCTTCTGGTTTTGTGATCCTATGGAGTTTTTGTCTTTTCCCAAATATAAAGATACCAATAAACTGGCATCGATAAAACACTGCCTAAAATCAGTGCTACTAACCATACGAGCTTTTGATCATTTGTCACAAATTCATTTCTAAAAAGATGGAAGATATAAAAAATAATCATGAAAAAAATTTCTAACATTATTAACATATGCAAAATAATTAATTTTCGGGAAATACCCAAAAAATCTTCAGAAAAAGTGGGCACACCCTGAGAAATTGAAACCATAAAAAAATAGACAACAATTCCCATAAACAGTAAAAAATATAAAAGAGGGCATAAATTTAAAAACCCAACAATTAATTTGGTTGATTTTTTCATCTTGAATTTTTTCTTAATATAGCGCCACAACTCCAACATTTTCCTGTTGAGCCAATAATACCCCACGCTGCAATTAAATTTTTAATACCAAAATCATCTTCTTTCTTCCCCCATAGACTTCTAACAATCTCGCCACAATTTGGACATGTATAAGCAGGAATAATTAATAAATTCCAAAATACCATAAGTATCATAGTGGCAAATTGAAACTTAATATTCTTCACAAAAAACAAGACTGGCAAAGCCATAATAATTGTAAGCCAGCGAGAACATCTAAAACATTTTCTTAATAAAGAATTATATTTTTTACTAAAATCGAGATGATTCATTTGAACAAATTAAATAAGGGTTGAAAATCATCTAGAAAAAATCTTTCGGTAACTCCTTTTGTCCAAGAAGCCGAGGAAGAAATACTTCCTCCAATATTAATGGACCATCCCAGAGGGTCGCCATTTTCTGGATTCAAAATAGCTGAGCCACCAACAACAACACCAAAATTAATATTTAAAGTCATGTCCATAAGAGAACCTTTTACAGCGCCTGCTTCAGCCGATAATCCACCTTCCAAACCAATTGCTCCTTCACCAAAACTGAAATAACCAAATCGACTCAAAAAAGAACGACTGGGATCTGCTCTGTAAAAATAACCTGATGTCACTCCCGGTCCATAAGTCTGCCCACGTCCACCAATGAAATAGGTAGTAAAATCATTTTCTACCCCTGCTAACTGAATTCCAGTATTAACAGGTCCAGGTCGTTCAAAAAGAGGATTGGTTTCATTATAATTAAAATGAAAATCTTTCTTCTCATACCCCGATGAAAGTTCTTTAGATGATCCCTTAAACTGCCCCGTCGCCGCCATCCCCACTGCAGCTCCAGCCATGCCCGCACCAAAAACAACCAATCCCTTCCACCCTCCCGTGGCATAACTTAACCCCGCTCCAATGCCGGACATAATTCCAATGCGAGCCCACTTATCCACTATATTCAAACCTTTTT
>MGPH01000016.1 GCA_001797365.1 Deltaproteobacteria bacterium GWA2_45_12 | reverse complement strand
GAACAAGCAGTTTCGGCAATGGCATATTTACGCGCTATCCAATCTTGAAATCAAACTTTGAATATATTCAAGAGCCGCGCCAACCGGAAAGCGGGCTATCCGATTATTCCGAGGAAGGTCGGGTATATATTGAATCAACCATTCAAGCACCGGATCGAAAATTCGATATAGGAACGGTTCATATGTCCTATACTGATAGATTTCTTCCTACTCCGGAAAAAGAAGCGGAGACAGATTTGTTAATTGATATTCTTAGAAAGAAGAAAAACTCTTTTCTTCTGTCAGGTGATATGAACTCCTTGCCGGACTCTTACACGATCCAAGAGATAATGAAGTATCTGAAAAACGTAGGGCCGGCGTTGGAAGAAAAAACATGGACTACCAAACCATTCTCTTATAAAGGGTTCGAGGCCAATACATTGGATTGGCGGCTTGATTACTGTTTTGCAACACCTGATATACTTATCAAATCCGCCCAGATAGTAAATACTCCTTATTCCGACCATTTACCTATCCTCTTGGAATTCTAAATAAAGCTCCCACGTCGTCCCACAAGTTCAGCATCAACAATATGAAAATCGAGAAAAAAGCTTGGCCGGATTACTTTGATAAGATAGTCTCAGGCGAGAAATCGTTTGACCTGCGCCTGGCGGATTGGGAGTGTTCGGTCGGAGATACCCTGCTTCTCCGAGAATGGAATCCTGCGTCAAAATCGTATACAGGAAGGGAGATTGAAAAGAAAATCACCTATATTCTCAAAACCAAAGACGTCGATCTTTTTCCGCAAGAAGACGTGGAAAAATACGGCTATCAAGTGATTTCTCTGCAATAGAAAATTTTATGAACGATAAAGATCCTATCCTTTTCTACGAAAGAGAATTCTACGTGTTTTCCAACTTCTCTTCCTTCAATGTAGAATGGAAAGGAACGCTTTGGATGACATCCGAGCACGCCTATCAGGCAGCGCATTTTACTGACGAAAAAATAAGCGAAAGCATAAGAAACGCCCGTTCGGCCCATGATGCCATGAAACTGGCTCGCGCCAACCAAGACAAAAAGCGGGCGGACTGGAAAGAGATAAAACTGGCTGTGATGGAAGAAATCGTGCGCGCCAAACTCGCCCAACATGCCTATATCCGGAAAAAATTGCTCCAGACGGGCACGCGGGAAATCATCGAGAACTCTCCCAAAGACAGCTTCTGGGGCTGGGGGCCGGACAAAGATGGCTACAATCACCTCGGCAAGATTTGGATGAAGCTGCGCGAAGAATTGATAGCATCAACAAAATAAGCTCCAAAGGGTTATTGAGCTGCCAGTCTTATACAACAAGTCCCCGCCTATGATGATGAAGTCATACGAAGAATATTTCAAGGATTTTCCCAGAAGGAGAGAGCGCTTGGAAAAAGTAGTCCGTTATCGGATATACCAGACGATGTTTTATCGCACCAACCTGGCTCAACATTCCAAGCGCGTCGCCTGGCAAACGCAAGCGCTCCTCGATATGCTTCCTGACTCTACGCGCTCTACGCTTGACGAAGAAAGGATCATCCTCATGGCTTGAGTGCACGATGATCATGAAATCATTGCAGGCGACCACCAGTCCGGAAACGAGTGGCATATGACGAAAGAGCAATTCTCCACTCTCCAACAGAAAGAAAATTGGGCGGTTGATGAGCTCTGCAAAGTATTCCCAGAAAATATCGGAAATTACATATACCGGGATCTCTTGACTGAAGCGGTAAAAGTGAATACCCTCGAGTCCCAGATCATCAAGCTGGCCGATAAGATAGAGGGTTCTGGCGAAGCCCTGCACGAGATTTTCGGCGGGAATGAGGCATTTTCCAGAGGCATCATCGACCCCGACTATCACAAAGAAATCAATGCCCCGCCGGTATACTATGGGAAATATTTCGATGCGCTCTTCGACAAACTCCCGCTCCTCTCACCGCTCTCATCGTTTCTCATCCCACCATTGGTCACCGCAACCATTTCGGATGAATTGATCAAAATAAGCAAGAACCGCTCTCCTCACACCAGAGCCTCGCTCGATATCCCCACCGGCTACGCCCCCTATGATTACTGGAAGAAAAATTTTCTCTCGCATGCTACAGAAAACGAGATCCGGCAACTGTATATCAAAGTAGAATAAACAGATTCAGTTATCACTAGAGTATCGCTTATCGACGGCCGTCGATAAGTGAATAAATGAAACTCCTATGCCTACTGCACTACTATCAGATTTCTCGCGCGTTCTTTTGCGACCGAAAGACAGAAAATATACCGGCGGATTGAACGCACTGCACAAAAGACTTCTGGCAGAGCTAAAAGGAACATACCAAATCCTTGATTACTATGAATTGAACGATGAATTGCTGGATTTTTACAAATCTTTGAAAGCAAAATATCCCGTGAACCTTTTCACGACTGATATCATCCAGAACCACCCGGAAATCAGAGCGCGCTTGAAACCGGTTTTCGACTATATCTTTGCCGCTAATGACCTCGGCCTGAGTAAAAAAGACCCACAGGCGTATATCTTCATAGCCAACAAGCTCCACCTTGATCCGCATGAGATAGTATATGTGGATGACCAACTAACAAACGTCGAAGCGGCCAACAAAGCCGGTTTGACAGCGTTCCAGTATGATAACGACAACCAAGAAATGATAGCAAAGATCAAAGCTCTTCTTTCCCCAAAGCCTTGACCTTTTATTAAAATTACGCTATCGTACTACTTTGTTATTTACCAACGTAACAGGACTTACTTTGTTCTGTTAATAACTACGAACGTTTTTCGAGGAGTAAACCATGCCAGACATCAACTACGTGATTTTTGATCTTGCCGAGGTGTTACTGACCGGCATTGCGGCGAGCGGTAAGGCTCTTGCGCGACAGTACCACCTTCCAAGTTCACCGCTCATGCTGCCAATTGTTTGGCAATTCTTTCATGGGGAAGTCAGCGAAGACGCGTATATTGACGAGATCCTCAGAGCCCATCCCCAGTTGGGCAGCCGCGATGAACTCAAATGCTATATTCGAAAAAACTTTACAGAAGTTGAAGGAACCCGTGAAATCATCCTCCGACTCAAAGAGCTTGGGTATCCATTGGCGTTATTGTCTGTACACGCCGAGGAATGGATCGTGGATTGCAACAACAGATTCGACCATCATAGGTTGTTTGATGTTGTTGCGTATTCGTACCTCGACAAGGTTTCCAAGCCTGACCATCGCTCGTTTAATTTTGTTATAGGGCGACTCGGTGCTCGTCCTGAACACTGCCTATTCATCGACGATTCTCTGCCAAATGTTCTGGCAGCTCGAGAACTAGGCATGCAAAGCATCCAATTTGTCACGGCAAAACAATTGAAGCCTGAGCTCGAGAAGCTGCTACCAGACTTCAAGTGAGACCCACATAAGAGAAATATTCAAACTACCAACGTCCTCCAGTCTGTTGATCATACACGGGCGGGGGTCTTTTTTTGCCTAAAATCGCCGAGAAGGCGGTTTTTTGATATACTCAAAAAAGGTGAGAAATTTCCTTGGTAACAAACACTTATTTTCCTTAACCCCATTCTATGAATCACGATATCCCACAAATACCAACGCCGCCAAGACCGGAACAAGAACCGCGCTTCCCTTCTCTGGAAGAGATAAAAACACAGCTTGCTAGATTTATGATTCACCCGGAAATCATCGGGTCCGAAAGAATTTCTGGAGACCATCGGAATCCTCGTAGTTATGAGGTCGCCACCATGGACGATAGCGGGAAAGTGGCACTCTACGCATACGTAGCTGATACCAGTACGGGCAGCGCCACCGTTTACGTATCATTCTGGAAAGGAGATCCGAGTCATCACCAATGGTTAGGAGGAACGAGCCTCTCGAGCTATAAACAAGCAACTCAGACTTGGTCTGATACAAGTAGCGCCTTTGATGCAAATCTCTCTCAAGCACACAAAGGCGCGTCACCTTACGGAGAAAAGCAGCTTGAACTACCCAAACCACCGGATGATGCCCCACAAGCAGAGAAGCAAAAATATTTTGCCCGCATTTTTGATCAAGCAAACGTCCGGTCTACGCAAGCGCTGATCGACATGGCCCGACACGAAAAAACACCCAGGGAAGATCTCCTAGAAATGATCTATTCCTCATTTGCAGCCATCGCTAAGCCGCATCTCCAGGTTGAATTTACTGAGCTCGCGCGTCAATATCTTGAATTACCAAAACCCGATGGTGTTATCATCAGTATTGATTCCATCAAATTCAATCGTGAGAGCAGAAAAGAAGGGAGACCGAAAGAGGAAATTATTAAAGAATTATCCAGATTATTTGATACAGCAGAAAAAATACTTGGGACCATGGATGTGCAGGAACTCGAAGCCAGTGAACATAGTTCACTTGAACAAGCGCTCACAAGAAGGGCTCTTGCAAAGCCATTTGCAGATAGGACAACAGAGGAGTTACTCGCCCTCAATCAATCTTATGAACCATACCCGTCATTGAAGAGCTGGAATCCGGCAGGCAGGCTTGAAGAGTATGAATTTAACGCGCTTAATCGTAGGAGAAATATACTCATGAACGCGATAGGGTCTTGGAATATAAATAGCGGAGGAATCCGGCATGATTTGAACAAAATTTAATAATCCCTCACGTATGAAACACATTGTCGAGTCGCAGCAATTTGACCGGAAGCTCTTGAGTTCGCTTTTCGCCATGGCGGACAAGTTGGAGAAAAAAACCGGAACGCCGCTCACAGGCAAAGTGATGGCCGCTCTTTTCTATGAACCGAGCACCCGCACCCGGTTCTCTTTCGAATCGGCCATGCTCCGCCTCGGCGGGAGCGTCATCACCACAGAAAACGCCAAAGAATTCTCTTCCGCCGCCAAAGGAGAATCCTTGGAAGATTCTATCCGCGTCATCAATAATTACGTCGACGTGATCGTGCTCCGCCACTATGAGCAGGGCGCGTCAGCCCGGGCCGCCCGCGTTTCCGCAGTCCCGGTCATCAACGCCGGCGATGGAGCCGGCCAACATCCTACTCAAGCCTTGCTCGACCTCTACACTATCCAAAAAGAACTGGGGAAAATCGATGGCATCTCGATCGCCTTCGTGGGTGATCTGTTACATGGCCGGACAATCCGCTCGCTCTCGTATCTCCTGGGAAAATATAAAAATATCAAGATATACTTCGTTTCGCCACCAGCCCTGAAAGTAGGCGAGGATATCAAAGTATATCTAAAAAAATACCGGGTGGATTACACAGAAACAGCCGATCTCAATTCCATCATTTCCAAAGTAGATGTTCTGTATCAGACCAGAATCCAGAAAGAGCGTTTCAAAAGCGAGAAAGAATACCAGAAGCTCAAGGGCTATTATCAGATAGATATGCAGCTGGTAAAGCAGATGAAAGCCCGATCAATCATCATGCACCCCCTGCCGCGCGTGGACGAGATCCTCCCAGAAGTGGACCAGTCTCCGAAGGCCATCTATTTCAAGCAGGCGCGTTATGGCTTGCTTATCCGCATGGCCTTGCTAAAATATCTGCTAGGCGCTTGAACCATCCAAAAAAATGACTTTCTCTCTCAAGGAAAAATCGCAGCAGATCTTGGCCCAAGCTGACATACGCATCAATGGCGACCGACCATGGGATATCGTCGTCCATGACGAGCGCCTGTATAAGAGAGTCCTATCGCAAGGCTCGATCGGACTGGGTGAATCCTATATGGACGGTTGGTGGGATGCAGAGCATTTGGATGAATTCTTCACAAGGGTACTCCAGATGCGCTTGGATAAAAAAATCAGCCGGACAAGAAAAATCATTCTCGGCATAATGAGCGTTCTTTTCAATCGACAATCACTTAGAAGAGCTTTCGAAGTAGGCGAGCAACATTACGATATCGGGAATGACTTGTACGCAGCCATGCTCGATAAGCGCCTCACCTATACGTGCGGCTACTTTAGCGGCCATCCGCCGGCTCTAGGGCTCGAAGAGGCACAGGAGCAAAAACTCGATTTGGTCTGCCGAAAACTCAATCTCCAGCCAGGACAGAAAATTCTCGATATCGGCTGCGGTTGGGGCAGTTTCGCCAAATATGCGGCCGAAAAATACGGCGTTTCGGTCACCGGCATAACCATTTCCAAGGAACAAGCCGCGCTGGCCCGTACCCTCTGTACCGGCCTGCCGGTGGAAATCATTCTCGAAGATTACAGGAAAATCAGCGGCACATTCGACCACATCGTTTCTCTCGGTATGTTCGAGCATGTAGGTTACAAAAATTACCGCACCTATATGGAAGTGGCCAGCCGCCATTTGAAGGATGGCGGGCTCTTCTTGCTCCACACTATCGGCGGAAATGAAACCACGCTTATCGGTGATCCCTGGTTCGATAAGTACATTTTCCCCAACGGCATGTTCCCTTCTATCGCCCAAATCGGCAAAGCCGTCGGAGACCTCTTCGTAATGGAGGATTGGCATAACTTCGGAGCGGATTACGACAAGACACTGATGGCCTGGTTTGCCAATTTCGATGCCGCCTGGCCTCGGCTCAAGGATAAATATGGCGACCGTTTCTATCGGATGTGGAAATATTATCTCCTGTGCGTGGCAGGATCATTCCGCGCTCGCGACAGCCAACTCTGGCAGATCGTGCTGTCTAAAAATGGAGTTCCTGGCGGTTACCAAACAACACGTTAAATGCTATACTAAAGAAAATTGATCTCAAAAAAATGGAAATGCACAAACCATCGAGTACGCGCGACTATGTGATCGCTCTCCTCATCGCGACGGCGCTCACCGTCTTTATGGGATTCTATCTTTTCATCCGCCGGGGCTACTTTTTCGACGCGCCGCCGACAGCCGATATGCTGTACGTCCCCAACAAAGCTATCGTCGGCACGGGCACGGTGCTCCTGGCTTTCACCTTTCTTATCGGCCCGATCGTCCGCTATTTCGACCGCTTTGACACCTGGCTCGGCTATCGCAAAGAGATCGGCATCGTCGGCGGATTCCTGGTTCTCTTTCATGCGATTATTTCATATTTTTTTCTCCCGCTCAAATTCCCGCAAGCATACCTGACTTTTGACTCCCTGCAGTTTTCGGCCGGGCTGATCGGAACGTTCTTGCTCATTTTCCTCTTCATCATTTCTTTCAAGAAAGCCATCGATCTCATAGGCGCGAGCCGCTGGTGGTTCCTGCAGCGCTGGGGGCTACGCCTCGTGATCTTGTTCACCCTCATTCACGTCTATTCGATGAAATGGAGCGGCTGGATGAAATGGCT
>MGPH01000015.1 GCA_001797365.1 Deltaproteobacteria bacterium GWA2_45_12 | reverse complement strand
TCCTTATCAGAACCCTATTCAATACCAGGTGAGGTCATCTTGCAATTTCAACTAGCTTTAGCATTCATCCTCAAAAAGCCATTGCTGGGTTTAAAAGAGATGAAGCCATGCGAGGCTTATTTCCCCTGCATGCCCGTCATTTAGGGCCAAGGGATCAAAAAGATTTTTGGGGAAAAAGGAAACACGATGCCGGTTTTAACCGGGTAGAGGGGGCCGCTATTCCCATGTTCCCACCCGGATTGCAAGAAATTCAGGTGCAGAGCCGCGGCAGGGGCATTGCCATCCTTGGGGATGCCGCAGGAAGAACAAACCCCCTTAGTGGTGAAGGCATTGCGGAAGCCTTGATCGGAGGGGAATTGGGATGGGCCTTAGCAGAAGCTGTTTATTCGCAAGATCTTTCGGTAGTGGCCGCTTATGCAGCCGCAGAAGCTGTAAATGCCCAAAGCCGTTTGCGGGCAGATTCGCACCTTTTAGCAAAGCATGCCTTTAACCAACCGGATGTGATGCGCGAGCTTCTCCTCCTTTTTCAAACCAATCCCAAATTAGCGCAAATGCTCATCCGATTTTTATCCCTTGAATTGGAATTAAAAGATTTTTTGAATTTTCCAACATTGCGTGGCGGAGTGTTAATGGCGTTTAACCCAATCTTAAGGGGGGCCGTTGTTCTTTTAGTCCTTGAGGCTTTGAGAAAAACCGGGACGGATAATTTTTGATGCCACCTATCACCTTCAACAACGGACGTTTGGGTCCTTTGACGCGTTTGGGAGTTTACAGGCCACGACCGGTCCCTTTTTTACCGCCGCCTCTCCGTGGGCCAAGAATTTTACCTGCACAAGCGTTAAGAGAACGTGCAGAAAAATTGGCAAAGCTAAATCAGGGAGATCTTCATCAATCCACACAAGAAAGATTAAAACCATTGGATGTAGGGGCGAACCTTGTGTTCGCCCAGATAGGTGAATTCGCCTGGGCGAACACAAGGTTCGCCCGTACGGTATCTCCCCCTATTTTTTGGCGCCAACAAAGATATTTTTCCTTGGTGCGTCCCGCCTTGGTTGCTGGTGTTGGAAGAGGTGGTCTTGTTGATGCAGGGGAAGATGTTTTTCCCATATTGGGGATGGGAAAAAGAGCCCCGGAAGTTGAAATGGCTTATCATATGGAAAGCGATTTTGACGGAGATAACGGCCGTGGTAGGCATGGCCCCCTTGGTCCCAAACTAAGGGCCACGGTGGACCCTCCTTATGATCCCGCAAATGACAGTACTCCCCGTGTCCATTTGATAGAAGTAACCAGAAATACTTATATTGAAATTAGATTATCCGATCGCCAAATACGCGTTGTTGTTTATGGGCTTGACTATCAGGTGCGTAAAAATCCAGATACCCCTGAAACTCCCTACACTCTTTTTAGGGAAGATACTTCCATTGATGTTTTAGCTTCACGTGCACTGGGAAAAGAATTGGCACAACTTGAAAGAGAAAAAGAAATTATTTTTTAGAAGCGCTTTAGTTTCTCTCCTTGACTTTCACCACATCCCGCCATTAAATTTCTCCGCTATTTTTTTAGCGAGCAAAAAAAATTATGATCCAGGTTTATGTTCATCCCCATTGTCCCTATTCCCGAAAAGTTCTTATTGTTTTGGAAGAAAAACACCTGCCTTACCAGGCCATGACGCTTGATCCCGATTCTCCCTCGAAAAAAGAGGCCCTTTTAAAGCTCAATCCCTTCGGGAAAGTTCCTGTATTGATCGATGATGATTTTGTTGTGTTTGAATCGGATGTAATTGCGGCCTACCTTGAAGACAAATATCCTGCCCCTGCTACCGCCGTTCTCATGCCTGAAAATGTGGCTCGACAAAAACTCATGGAAACAGTGCACGACCGTCATTTGGCCCCTTTGGTGCATATTTTATATGAAGAATATTTTTTAAAAAAACCTTACGAAAGAAATGATGAGATCATTGCCGATACATTTAAAAAAATACAAAAAACTTTGTCATGGGTGAATGCACAGCTTGAAGGTCAGACTTATTTTGGAGGTACTTTTTTTTCAACCGCCGATGCCGCCTTTGTTCACAGTTTGGCCAATTGGTTGCCCCAGTTTAATGTGGATATTTCAGGGCACCCTCATGTTGCCACTTGGCTGGCCAAAATAAAAAAAAGGGAGAGTGTTAAAAAAACAGATCCGGGACTTTTTCGTTATCCTAAAATGAACCCGGCAAGTTCCTCCTCCCAAAGCAAACCGCGGGCTTCGGCTATTTTAAACCAGGCTGTTCTTGCCTCCATCAAGGAAAATCCCAAAGCCAACAGGGTTGGTTTGACAAAAGGAAAAGCACAATGATTGAAGTTTCGGGAATTTATAAATCCTTTGGAAATTTTCAGGCCCTTCGGGGTGTTTCATTTTCTTTAAAAAAAGGGGAAGTGGTCGGGTTTTTGGGCCCCAACGGCGCCGGCAAAACAACGACCATGCGTATCTTGACGGGTTTTATTCCGCCCACTGAGGGCGTTTGCCGTGTAGCGGAATTTGATTTGGCCACCCACAAAAAATTGGCCCAGAAAAAAATGGGCTATTTGCCTGAAGCAACTCCACTTTATACCGAAATGGAAGTGGTCAAGTTTTTAAACTATGTCGGGTCATTGCGTGGCATGAACAAAAAGCAATTATCGGCCAATATTAAAGATGTTGTACACACCTGTGGTTTAACAAAGGTCGTTGGACGTAAAATTGCCGAGTTGTCCAAAGGGTATCGTCAGCGTGTGGGTTTGGCTCAAGTCTTGTTGCACGAGCCAGAAATTCTTATCTTGGATGAACCCACCGTGGGGCTTGACCCCAATCAAATTGTCGAAATTCGCGAACTCATACGCCACATCGGGCGTGATCGCACTGTTCTGCTTTCAACCCATATTTTGTCTGAAGTGGAGCAGGTGTGTGAGCGAGTCATTATTATTAATGAAGGAAAAATTGTGGGACAGGGAACCCCTGCCGAGCTTGTGACCAAGGCCCAAGGCGGAGAGGTTTATTTGTTAACTTTGAAGATAAATGAATTGTCTCGCGACGGGATGCCTTTGGCACAATACGCCCCACCATTATTGGGGTCTTTGAATGGTTTTGAAAAAATGACTGTGATAGCCCAGAAAGAAAATGAAATTACCATCGAGGCCAGTTTTGGATCATCTCAGGACCGACGTGAAGAATTGTTTAAACTCGCTGTGGCTTCTGGTTGGGTTTTGTTAGAACTAAGTCGTGTAAAATTGTCTTTGGAAGACGTGTTTAAAAAATTGACCAGGTAGGGGCGCACACTTGGCTGGTCACCGAGCGGAGTCGAGGTGCCCTTCGACTCCGCTCAGGGACCGCAATACATAACCATGATCTTATTCACCATTGCCAAAAAAGAATTCAGGGAATTTTTTTATTCCCCCATTGCCTATGTTTTTTTAACGGTCTTTCTGGTTTTGGTTTTTTGGGTTTTTTTCTCCAGTTTTTTTATACAGAATCAGGCCAGTTTAAGAGTTTTTTTTAGCTGGATTCCGGTTATTTTCGTGGTGTTTTTGCCCGCAGTAACCATGGGTAAATGGGCAGAAGAAAAAAAATCAGGCACTTTTGAATTATTATTGACCCTGCCCGTGACTGATTTTCAGGCCGTGATGGGCAAATTTTTGTCCTGTCTTTATTTTGTCATGGTGGCCCTTATTTTTACTTTACCCCTTGTAGGAACGGTGTGGTTTTTGGGAGATCTTGATTTGGGGCCTGTGTTTTGTGGGTATGTGGGGCTTGTTTTGTTGGCCGCGGCTTCCATTGCTGTTGGTTTGTATTTGTCCTCGCTCACCCAAAATTCGATCGTTGCCTTCATCCTTTCGTTTTTGGTTCTTTTTGTGCTCCATTTATTGGGGGAAAGTCTTGTGGTGAATGCCGCGCCCCAATTTTTGGTGCCCTGGTTTTTGGGGGCCAGTTTAAGCAACCATTTTGAAAGTATTTCGCGCGGTGTCTTGGATTCGCGCGACCTTTTTTATTATATAAGCGTGACTGGATTTTTTCTTTATCTGAATGTTTTAAGTCTGGAATCGCGAGGGTGGGATAAATAAAATGAATCGTTTCAAAATAAAAACCCAAATTATCCTTGTCGCTTTTTTGGTGGCGGCTATTTTGCTTGTGGCCAATTATTTTTCTTTTCGTCATTTTATTCGTTTTGATTTAACCCGTAACAAAGAATTTACCCTGGCTGATTCCACCAAAAAGGTGCTGCAAAGTCTGGACGATCCAATCCGGCTCAAACTTTACATGACCAAGGAAGTGCCCCCCTATCTTCAAAATATCGAGGCGGATATTGTCAACATGCTTCAGGAATACCGTTTGCATTCAAAGGGAAAATTAAGCCTTGATATTATTGTCCCTGAAGATTCCCCCCAAAACGAACAGGAAGCCATGGTGGCCGGCGTTCCTCCCCTGCAATTAAATGTGGTGGAACAAGACAAGGCCGAGGTTCGTAAAATTTATCTGGGGTTGGTCCTTTTTTATGAGGATAAAAAAGAAGTGCTGCCGGTGATCAATAATCTGGGAAATCTGGAGTACGACCTGACCTCTCTTTTGATGAAATTAACCACCCAACAAATTCCAAAGATGGGGGTGGTTTCCGACATGGTTTCAACCCAGGGTTCTTTTAATATTCTAAAGCAGGTGTTGGCCAAGCAGATTGAAACGATTCCCTATGCGTTTGAATCCCTCGATTTAAAAAATCAGGTCTTGGACGGATTGCTTGTTTTAGACCCGCGCAATGTTACAGAAAATTTGACCAAGCAATGGGACATCCTTTTAGAAAAAGGCGTTCCCGTTGTTTTGCTTGTAAGCAAAATCGATGTGGCCCCCGATCTTTCAACAACGCGTATTACCACAGGTTTAGAGAGCTGGCTGGCCGAAAAGGGAGTTATTTTATCTCCCAACTTGATCATCGATCCAAAAAATCCGGCGCGGGCGGCCTTTAATTCTGGACTCATGCAGTATTCTATCCCCTATCCCTTTTTTATCAGGGTTTCTAAAGAGGGCTTGAATCGCGAAAATCCCATGACAGCACAATTAGAAGAGCTTGTTTTTCCGTGGAGCACATCGCTTTCCTTTGATTCCAACAAAAATACCGGATGGAAGCCCACCGTCTTGGCCCAGAGTTCCCAAGATTCTTTTGAACAAGAAGGGGACCCCAATGTGTCTCCGCAAATTTTTGAAAGCCTGGAAATTCAGGCCGGCAAACCCCATACACTGGCCCTGCTTTTGGAAAAAGAGAAGGAAGGGCAAAAACCTTCTCGCTTGATTGTGGTGGCCAATAACCAGTTTATGCGTGACCCGCTTTTGGAAGAATTTCAGCACAATCTCTTGTTTATCCAAAACCTGGTTGACTGGATTACCTGGGGAGATGCGCTCATTGGCATTCGGTCGCGCAGTGCCACGGTACGCCCCTTGGTGGAACTTAATACCGAGGCGAAGTCGTTTCTTCGTTATGGGCATGTGGTTGGCATTCCGCTCTTGGTGATTTTTCTGGGGTTGTTTATCCGCTGGCGTCGTCGTAAAAAGCATGAAGCGGTGGCGGAAGAATTTCTGGTTTAATTTGGTCCTTCCACCCCTCGACTCCGCTCGGGGACCACTCCGCTCAGGGACCGCCCTTCGACTTCGCTCAGGGACCGGTCACCGAGCGGAGTCGAGGTGCGGGTGTAAATATAATGTCCAAAAAAATTCTCACACTTTTGGTTGTCTTTTTGGCTTTGGGGCTTGTGGTAGCTCTTTTTGAAAAGCCCTTTGGTCCAAAAAATGAAACCATTGGAGAACCTTTTATTCAAATATCCAAAGAAAACATTGTTGCCATAGAAATTGAACATTTCATCCAGGGTTTTAAGTTCAGCAAAAATGCGGAAAACAAATGGGTTGTCGAAGAAAAGAAAACCGCGCTTCAGGAAAAAATGGAACAAACCAAACCGGATACAGCCAAAAAAGAGGGGGCCAAAGACAAAAAGAAAACAGGAGAAACCTCCACTCCTGTTGTGGCCAATCAGGAAATGGTGGAAAGAATGATTGATGTCTTGTTAGCCCTTCCAAAAGGAGTCCCGGTGACAAACAACCCTGAAAAATACACCTTGTTTGAAATTCATGATTACGGATTAAACCTTGGTTTTTTTGATAAAGAAGGAAAAAAATTGGCCCGTGTTTATATAGGAAAAGAGGGCCCCGATTTATTTTCAAGCTATGTACGTCTGGAAGGGGAAAAAGAAGTTTATCTGGTTGCAGAACAGTTGAAGGGGATGTTGAATCACACCTTGGATGAATGGAAGGAAAGGTAGGGACTCCGCGATGCGGAGTCCCTACGCGGATAGGACATCAACCTGCCTTGCCAAAATATTCTTTTGACTTTACAGGGTCCGGCTTCATGGTGGCCTTGCCTTTTTGCCAGTTGGCGGGGCAGACTTCACCTGTCTTGGCTACCGTCTGGATGGCTTCCAAAACGCGCAGTGTTTCGTCCACATTGCGGCCTATCCCTAAGTCGTGCACCACTTCATATTGAATGACCCCTTCAGGGTTGATGATAAACAACCCACGCAGGGCAATACCGGCATCTAAAAGAACACCATAATCAGCGGCGATTTTTTTGTTTAAGTCAGCCAATAAAGGATATTCCAGTTTTCCCAAACCGCCATTTTTGCGGTCGGTATTCACCCAGGCTAAATGGGAGAATTTGGAATCCACCGAGCATCCCAAAACTTCGGCGCCCAGCTTTTTGAAATCGGCAATGCGATCGGAAAAAGCGGTGATTTCGGTGGGGCAGACAAAGGTGAAATCAAGCGGATAAAAAAACAGGACCGCCCATTTCCCCTTGTAGTCGGCCAGTTTGATTTTTTTGAATTCGGTTCCAACAACGGCCTCGGTTTCAAATTCCGGGGCCTTTTTTTGTACAAGTGACATAAGTCCCTCCTTAATATTCGAACCTTTATACCCTTCGACTTTGCTTAAGGGCGTTCGATTAATTTTTACTAAAAAGACATGGAAGCTTTCAAGTCGAACCACGTCATTTGAGGTATTTCATTAGCACAAAGAGAAGTCGTCACAAGGTATTTTTTTTGCCACAAATCTTTAAAAGCATGTTGTTTTATTTTAAAAAGATACGTATTATATGCGCATGGCAAGACATGCGCTTAACAAAGATCGCTGGACACTCACTTTTGATCCCATTCTTAAAAGCACGCTTCTTAAAGAAGCGCGCAAACTACGCATTTATCCCGTGCAGCTTTTGGAAACAATCGTTCGGGAAAAACTAAATACCTTTGGATTTCAATCGGTACGAGATAGCGTCAATTATGTCAATGCTCTCAGAGGGAAAAGCCAGGCTTTGAGTAATAAAAAATTCTTAAACGAAATCAAAAAATGGGAAAAAGAATAAGTATCTTGGTGGATACCGATATTTTTATCGATTATTTTAAATTTATTC
>MGPH01000014.1 GCA_001797365.1 Deltaproteobacteria bacterium GWA2_45_12 | reverse complement strand
GTATTCAATGCGCTGCAACAAATCCCCTTCACCGTAAGTAATTCCTGAATGAACAGAACCATCCTGCTTGCCTTGGGTCAGAACATGGCTTGAACCTAACTGATCGTCGTGAATGTAATAAAAATAAGTCTCGTCCTGCTTGGCAGCCGTGTCGTTGATCCCGGCCAAAGCCAATGTGGGATTAAAGAAAGCGCTTTGAAATGAAAAAAGAAGGATCGCGAATTTGATGAACGTGTAACGGTGCGGGTAAAGGACGAATTGACGGAGGGTGGTGGAGAGGGTTGTCCGGGCCTGGCTACCCCACCTTAATCCTCCCTTTATCGCCGCGTAGCGGGATTCCGTTCGCGGAACAAAGGGGAGGAGATTTGTTGGAGAAACAACATGCGACCAGCGGCTAGCAACAGACACAGGGCGTAACAAGAATAAAAACATCAAGGTGCCAAAGAGCATGACATAGGGCATGAGCACCGGGGCACTGAAGGTCGGTGGAGTAATTCCATGATCAATAAGCCCGGCCCCACCGGCCCGGCCCATGACGGCATCAAGAGTTCCAAGAACCTTGGTGGCCACACGTTTGCCTCCTGCATACACATGCAACACAAGACTCTCTTTTTTGATCTCCATGGCCTGACCCAAAAAATGGGTTGTGGCTTCATGAACATGGTTAAGCGGATCCACGCGCACACTGTGTTTTTTTACCCGAGCGCCAGTGTAATCGTAGGCATGGTCAACGACGGTGCGATTTTGCATGGTCACACGGGTCAGCCTGTTTTCGGCATCATATTCCATCTGCCGACCGGCATCCGAAACCATGTTGCCATTGTCATCATAGGTGAAGTTATCGTTTCCAATGCGGGTCACGGCATGGGGTTTTGGAGAGTTATATTCGTAACGGTTGTTCCCATAGTTGGCTTCATTGCTCAAAATATTTCCTTTGTCATCATACTCCAAGGAATGGACAGTCAGATTTCCCACGTAACGATAGGAAGTCATCCTGTTTAAATTATCGTAGCCAACACGGAAAAGAGCCCCCGTGCCCAATGACTGAAGGGGGTCATTAATGGCGGTGATATTTGAAAGCTCATCAAAGGTGTATTCACGGCGGGAATAAACAGAATCGCCTTTTTGTGTTCTTTTGGTGCGCAAACGATGGCTGTTTCCAAAATAGGAATAATTGGTAACCACCCCGTTCCCAAAGGTTTCATTTAATAAGGCCCCAAAAACATCATAGGACGTTTGCGGATCAACCTTCCAATAAATCTCCCTTTTGCCGGCATCACAGGTTTGTCGGCTGCAAACCTTTTCAAGCCCGCCGGTACGGCCATAACGATGGTAAATTTTTTCATTTCCGGGATAAGTCGTAAAATCAAGCTGCCCACGGGGTTTGTAGGCAAAGGTTTGGGTAAAATCCCCCACGCCGGGAATGCTCCGAGTTACGCGCGCATTGCGATGATAAAGGGGTTCGTACCCAAAACGGGTTTCACGGACAAGATCATTGCCGCCGTTTCTTTCTTCAACCTTGTACAATTCCCCAAGAGCCACATGATCAGCCCCTGCCCCTGCGTCATAAAAATAAGACTGGCGTTTTTCAAACCGGTTGTTGGCCAGACGAACTGATTTGTTGGTGACACGCCCGAGCCCGTCATACTCATAGCTAATGGTTTGTCCCTTGTTGTCGGTTTGGCGCAACAAGCGGCCCAAACGATCATACTCATAATGCCATGTCCCCATATCCGCATCAGTCATCCGGGTTTTACGCCCCATGATGTCGTACTGAATGCTTGTGAGGACATCCCCCAGAGCGTTGACTTCAAGAAGATCCCCCACGGGGTTGAAAACATAGTCGATGGTGTTTCCTGCATTTTCGGTCACACTTAAAAGGCGTTCGCTATAATCAAAGACCTCACGCCTGAATTGGTCATGGGGAAAAGTGGAGATTTTTTGAAGATAGCCGCCCCCCAAGGTGTGATAGGTAAAACTTACATCGCCAAGGGGAGAACCCTCATCTCCCTCGGGGACATCAATAAGAGTGGTTCTTCCCTGAAAATCTTTTGTGGTGGCCGTGGCATGATCTTCATTTTGAAGCCGTGGGAAATAGTGGCAATCATCATTAAAAAAAGGCTCCCCTGTCATTTCTAACTGCCCACCATTACGCAGGCGGCTTTGCATGATTCTGTAATTGCCACGTTCGGTATAGACACATTTTTGAAGAAGGGTGCCTGAGGCATCGGCATAAGTAATCAAGGCCGGGTTGGCGCCAGCATCGGTTTCGGCAAAACCATCCTGTGGCTGCCACACGGTGGTTTTATAGAATATGGCGGGCCCGGTTTCAGTGCGAACAGGCACGTAATCATATTGATACTGCTTTATAAGAAGCTCATCCCCGTTTGAGTCAATGGCATATTCCCGAAGAGGGCGTCCGAAAGAATCGGATTCAACCCTTTTACCAATACCCAAATGATTCAGCTCCTGACTGGGTTCACCACTTAGCCGGTTGAATACACGACTGGCTCTCAAAAACTGGTTGCCAAAAACAATTCTTTCTTCAACGGGAAACAGGCCTTCGGCATCATAACCATATTCTTTGACAACGCCATCCAAACCCTGAACCCTTGAAAGATTGCCATTATCATCAAACTGGCGAGTGATCGATTGCCACTGTTGGGGGGCAGCCGAGGCCAAAAACTTTTCAATCGTGGGATTGCCCTTTGGGTCATAGACAAACTCCTTCACACGATATTCAACTCCATCTTTACTTTGGGCCTGGCGTCTGGGCATGGCCCTTATTTGGAGGCTTGGCTCAAAATCACGGGCGCCATAATAGTCGGTGTGTTTTTCAAGAAGAACGGCATTGTTTTGATCGCGAATGATTTCAGAAATGGAGTTGCCGACATCATCATAGGCATATTCAAGGGAGCTTGTACGCTCAACATCTCCCTGCCGTTCCAAAACCCTTTTTTCCTGACGCACCAAATGCGGTTTGCAATAATCGATTTCTTCGCATTCATCCTCTTCCAAAACTTCCCAAACACTTGTTTCAGACACACGCAGACCACTGTCTGCTTGCACCACCTGCTGATAAGGCCTGCCTGAAAGGGATTGGCTGGTATAACGGGCATCTTGGGCAAGATTTTGGTCGCCATCGCGCACAACATTCCCCAAAGCCTGATGATAAATGGTATTCACCGTATATTGCGACCATGTTTCCCCTGTGGAAGGACTGGCTGTTTTGATCACACTTCCAAAACCGTTGAACCGAAAAGTGTATCGGCCATCATTGGCATTCAGGCGCTCTCCTTCATTGTTTATTGGCAAAATTGTGAAAACATTGCCTCCGGCGTAGTTGTATTTGAGTACGCGGCTATGGGGATGACGCTCCCCCTCCACCGTGGGCAGGCGTTCATCCACCGTATAGTCGGTGGTATAAATTTTGTGGGCCACATACATGTTAAAGGGCATGAACCGGTGGTTTGGCACAATTTGATTCCCGGCATCCAATTGTTCGGGCCGCGCCGTAGGGCGGTATTCAATTTCAGCAATTCCGCCACGGCCATCATCCACCTTTTTTAAAAAACCAATGGGCTGGTTGACATTGGGGTCATTCCAGTTTTGAGGGCTGTCTGAGAATGTGAGTGCATTCACGCGCATGGAATGAAGCTCATATTCGTAAGTATCGTCACCGTCGCTTTCATCATGATTATCAACAGTTTTTGGCATGGTGATGCGATCGGGAAAACCATCCCCGTTAAAATCCATCATGAAGGTATGAAGGCTGGTTTTGCCGTCAAAGTTTTTTTGGATATATCCCTGAGCCTGGCTCACAGGATCATTGATACGAATGGGATTGGACTCAAAATGCGAGAAATTCCGGCTTAATCCGGGGCTCCCTTTAAAGAAATGCACATTGAAATAACCGTCTTCCTTGTTACCTTCTACACGGTCCAGATACCCATCGCCATTCATGTCTAAAAGATCGTGCCTTCGGGTGACATACCCCTGATGGCTGCTGGCAGGATCAAGAAGAAAAAGGACATCGATTTCATTGGCTCTTTGGCAGTTGTTACCATCAAGACAGATTTTGGGTTGGGCCCAGCCCTGGCCATTGCGATTTAACGCCACGGCAAAACCTGCCCCTAAAAAACGTCTTTGGTCATTGTCATCGAGTTCGTAAAAATGCTCGCGCCAGATTCTATCGGGAAGCCCATCCCCGTTAAAGTCGCGGACCATGACATAGGTGTGGCCATCCTTGTTATTCTGATTAATCGCACCGGATTCGGTACGTGAGTCATTCAAGCCTGAATCATGCCCCGTAACAATCATGGGATCGGACCAAAAAACTGGGTCATTGGAAAAACCGGCGCCCGTATTTTTGTAAACATCAAAACCTTTCCGCCTCTCTCCCTCTTTTTCATGAATCCCAATCACCCGATCGGCCAAGCCATCCCCATCCATATCAATAAACCCGGCCATCTTCCATGCAAGCCCCGCATCGCCCCCCTGATAGGGGTCCCGCCACAAACTCGAATCGGTTAAAACCCAACGGCTTCCGGTGTTAAAAGCCACCTGAAAATAAACCTCGTTGTTTCTTTTTATGCTGCGAACTCGGTCAGGGAGTTTGTCTCCGTTCATATCCATAAGAAAAAGCCATTGTTTTCTCTTTTCCCCTGCATGAGCTTTTACCTTTCCGATAAAATTTCGGTCTCCCTCTTCCCGCACAAAGGGATCGCGCCATACTGATTTTGGCCTTGAAAAGGCAAAACCATTTCCGTCATTGAAATAAACATGAAGATCACGCTCATTCTCAAAACTGACCACCTGATCAACCAGTCCATCTCCATTCATATCGGCAAAATCGGTGCGTTCATTAAGAAGCCCCGCTGTCTGACCGCCTGCATCGGATGTGCGCGTGGCATTCAGACGGGTTCCTCGGTTTTCCCATTTGATGGAAAAGTCCTGAGGCTTGCCGTCATCAAAATATTCAAAACTTGTTGGCGGCAGGCTTTCATTGTCATCGGCACCGTATTGGCTCACCGATGAAAGAAAACGGATTTCGGAAACAAGCTCGTTGGAATACTGGAAAACAAATTTTTGAAGGCGTTGATCACCCGCATTGATAATGATGGCATCCAATTGAACATCGATTTGCTCAACTCCCAAAAAACTTTCCCTGAAAATGGGATAATAAGACCCCTTGTTTGCTTTCACAAAAAGAATGCTGACATCGTTGTAGGTTATTTCATCAGGCAGAAGATCATCTCCGTAAATGATATTCATTTCGTTTCCATTGGGGTCTGTAACCTTCTGAAGAAGCCAACGCCCTATGGCCGGTTGAACTCCATGGTCGTGATCCCTTAAAACCTGATCGCGGGTGCCTTCAATGCCACCAAAAACAAATCGCCGGCCTGTTTTATCAATGACAATCCAACCCAAATCACGTGTTGCCGGGGGCTGACGTGGATCAACAAGATGCAAATAAATATTAAAGGACGATTCGACCTTGGCTGCATAGCGCGTAACCTGGACACCTCGTTCGTTGATTCCATAATCCCGGGGGTTAACATCACCCTCAATACGAACAAGACTTTCTGTTTGTCCACCAAAGCGCGCCTCAAAACTATCGCCTTCAAAAAAATCAAGAACACCCGATTGCGGTAGGCGTTGAATGGCCCCCATATCAAGTTCCCACCCATAACCCACCCAACTATTGGGGTTGCGCCTGAAACTATGGTAGTTCAAATTGATATTGGGTTCCAAGCCGCCCCGAGCCGGGGGGACAGGAATTTGTATGCTGTGTGTGGCAGCCCCTGAGAACTCATCGGTTTGAATGGAAGCTCCCCCAGAATTGGTGCCACCCCTTCCGGCCACAGCCGCAGCCCCGGCCATAAGCCCTTGGGCCGGATCATCCGAATTAGAAAAGCTATCGCCACTCCCGCCGCCACCTTCACCGGCTTCTTGCGCGTAGAGGGGCAATGCGCAAAATAGAAATAGGAACAAAAACCGTAGGGGCAAAAAATCTTTTGCCCCAACAATATTTTTTACCCCAACAAGATTAAAAATACGGGTCATAAGATATTTTCCTCATCATCTTCCCAATGAGAGGGATTGGTACGGATGTATTCTTTGATGCGCAAAAAATCGTCTTCTTCACGTATGATATGTTCGTAATAATTTCGTTGCCAGAGGCGCCCAGGAAACGGTGGCCAATGGTTGAATTTGACATTTCGAATATAATCATTGGTGGTCATCGTTTTGAACCAATCCATAATGTGACCCAACGTAGGGGCAACCCCATGTGGTTGCCCGTTCCCGCACCCATTCCCGTTTCCGTTTCTATCCCCGCCCCCGTATCCGTCTCCACGTGGTTGTCCGTCGATATGCGCCACACCAGGGCGGCCACATGGGGCCGCCCCTACGAGACCGATAATGCCGTGGAAATGGTTTGGCATGATCACGTATTCATCAATTTGAATATCTGTGAATTTATTCAATAATTTATTCCACCATTCTTGAATCATTTTTCCTGCGGCATTCAATATCATCTGACCAATTTTTATATCGCCAAACAAACATTCCCGATTTTGCGTACACATCGTCACAAAATAATAACCGGCCTGTGAATAATCATAATATTTCAGGCGAATGGATTGACGATGATGATTTAAATCCATCAATCATTCCCTCCACATTGCCCATCATCCCGACAAGGGTCATACGGAACGCCGATGATGTTTTTCCTGAAACCAAACGCATCCACATTCTCGGGGCGTTTCTTCACCCGTTTTTCGGGAATGCAGATGCCTTCGGCATTGCAAACATATCCTGGAATTTGCGGTGTGTTTCGAACCACCGCATTGCCCGGAACGATCTCCGTAGGGGCAAAAAAATTTTTGCCCCTACCCGACCCATCAAAATCCGAAAAATTCGAGGTGGGGTCGGCGGCCCCGCAATGGATCGCCAACAAAAAAAGAAGAATGAAGAAGATATTTTTCATCGGTTAATTTCCCATGGTGATTGATGAGGATTTTCGATCTTATTCTGATCTTTAAAAAGATCGCCCAAATTGGGTACAGTTCTTAATGGAAAAGGCAATTGCGGAGGATTGGGAGGAGGTACTGGATCAGGTTCGGGTTCGGGATTATTATCATTATTGACAGGTTCATCATTTTCATTATCACGAATATGATCGGGATTTATTGCTCTCAAACATTGCATCTGATAAAGCGTTTCACACCATTCATTATCAAAATGGTAACCTAATCTTTCAAAAATACATTTATCACCATTGCTAACAGTTCTTATCCTGCCTGAAAGAGTTTCATTATCAGTCATCTCAAGCATGTAAGATAAACCTATATCTGCATCACACTCCCACGAGAAATCCTTAGGCTTCATCCATGAAATCGTTCCCGCAATCTGGGATGCATTGGCGATACATTCAGCATCCAAAAACTCTGGCCAATACCATCCCCATCCATAAAAATTTCGCGCAGACACATCACAAACATTATCAACCAAGCTAACCCCTAGATCTATAGGCATGGAATAAGGCAAATTACAGGTCGATTCTTCTAACACAACTGAACAATCCCAATTGCCTTCCACAGCGGGATTCGGAACTCCTGGAGCTGGCAACTCAAGGGGAGGCGGAGAATGCAAGCGGGCACAAGTAACATCATCATAGCGAATGCAATCGGTATATTGGGGGAAAGCAATGGAGCAATGCATGCCAGGAATATCATCCATAAACGTTTTTTTGACCAGGGTCCCGTGGATACTTTCCAAATCCTCATCAATAAAAAATTCGGCATCAGTAGAATGAGTGTAGGCACAACCTATATCTGTTTGATCGTGATCTTCAAAATAGAACTCGGTATGCAATGAAAAATGATTACTCTCCCTACGCGTGCAAACACCACTTGTATAGACAGCCCAATTTGTATCCCCACTAATATAGCTTTCTTCCAGGGCCGCAATTGAACAAGAACCATGGTCAAACTTAATAATAACAACATTATCTTCGTGCTCATATTCATCATCTTCAAGATAATCTGTTTGCCTTCCTTGGCAAACATTATTGGTCACAGTACGTTCACAAAACCAATTTGCTTCAAGGGTTTCTACAGATCCTGGTGGAGTTTCCCCCAAATCACCATCACCTCCAGCACCCTCATTATTTCCTCCATCGTCTTTTGATGTGGATGAGCCGGAACCACCACAACCCATCATGAATAAAAAACACAGTATAATAAGAAATATTTTCTTCATGGACACTCCTCCATTCCATAAGTTTGATTTTCAAAAAGTTTGAGCCCGCCGTTTTGTAAAACGAGGATGAGATCTTGATCGCCGTCCTGGTCAAAATCAAGCCAGGTGGCGGTTAAGACCTTTGTTGCCGCCAGGCCCAGGGCAAGGGCGATGTCTTGATAGGCCACTTGGCCGGCTTCATTTTGAACGGGAATCATCAATGAGCTAGGCTCTTCCCAATGGCCCACAAAAACGGCGGGATAATTTGAACCAACCCATGGCGTAAAAGCTGCTCCGGTTGCCGTGGCCGAAACACGCAAACCGTATTCCCGAGCGTGATCGACCAACGGGGCCCCTGGGGATTGTTGGATGATTAGTTGATTGGGGCCATAATATTGGGTCAGAAAATAAGCAGAACTTGCCCCGGGCCATGACCCAACAGCTTGAGCCGAAGTCACCGAGTTTAGATCAGCCAATCCCCATTCATCTTCCGCACTCCGATAAGTGCCATCGGCATTGGCCGAGAACACACGGCTTTTTGAAGAAATATTACCCACAAGCACATCATTTTGCCCATCCCCGTTAAAATCACGGACAAGCAGGCTATGAGCTTCACCGGGATCAAAAAAACCTCTCGCCTCGGTTTGATCAGAAAAAAGATCTTCCAAAAAGGGATAGTAGCGTAACCCATCCACAGTCCCCAAAAGAAGCCCGCCCCCAAGCCACGCGGCTGCAGTTCCCACCTGATCGTTTGCAAAACCTTGCCGGGCCCCAAAATCCCTAAAGAGGCCATCCTCATTTCTGTAAAGATGTGTTCCATTATCGCCTCCAAGGAAAAGATCATTGTCCCCATCTGCGTCATAATCCACCCAAAGGGCAAAACGGCTGGCCCCATCAAGATTTAAACCAAAATGCGCGCTTTGCTCTGTAAACCTTCCCCCTTGATTCACATAGAATTGATTGGGGGCTCCTTGGTTCAAAACATAAAGATCCGTTTGGCCATCCCCATTAACATCCACCACACTTAAGCCCTGCGGGCGGGCGGGCGGAATATCTGCAGGAAGATCTCTTTCCAAAAATTGGGTACATTGAAATGGGGTGACTGCTTGGTTAAGCCAGCCATGATCACAGGTTGGCGAAACACAGAAGCCGCCCTGATCCCCATGAGCATCAACACCAGGACGCGCATCCGTTTGAACAAAGGAATCTGGTGCCAGAACAAGAGCATCCATTGCTCCATCACCCATAAAATTGGCATCGGAAAAACCTTGAAGACCACTATCTGGAAACGGCAATGGTTTATCGGGATGAATGGGTTTTGAAGAAGAATCATCGCATCCCGCGGCGGCCACTGACACAAGGGCCAACGGGCGAATAATACGCCCCAGGGCACCCGGTAGGGGCAAAAAATTTTTTGCCCCTACCCTGGGCGAACCCATTCGCATAAAATTTGATCTAAGCGCCAACGGTGTCACAGTACCAGTCCTCCTGTCCCGGGTTGAAAATAAAAGAACAACTATCATGGGTATCGGAACGCCCGTCACGGTCGGAATCAATGGATAACGGACTCGTCTCGCCCAAAGTGGCTTCCCAAATTCCATTGTGATTGGCATCTTCACGGCCATCGGGAAGGCCATCCCCATCGGTATCCGCATTTAATGGATTGGTATCGAAACCGCGGTTGTAAAAACCATCGCCATGGGTTTCGACAAAATCAGAAAGACCATCCCGGTCAGTATCCGCATTATCGGCACAGGTTTCACCGGCATCACAGCGGCCATTTAAGTTCCTGTCTTCCACACTGTCAGGCAGGCCATCCCCATCGGCATCCCCATTTTCCTGGTCGTGATTGTCTTCAAAACGATTAAGGATACCATCCCCATCCTCATCGGGGCCTATTTCTATGTTGGAAGAAAATTCTGAAGTGTTGCCGTCATTGTCACGGACAAGAAATGTCAACTGGTCCCCCGTTGTGAAATAGTCATTGGGATCAATATGAAAAGCCTGATGAACAATCTCGGCAGCATCAACGAACTCATCGGCACCCCCGTGGTCAAGCCTGTCGGCGTCTTCCGGATCAACAGTGTAAGCATCAAGAAAATGCCCATGGCGTGACAAACCCCACACCCAATAACGGTCCTGCCCATCGGGCGCTGGTATAAGCGGAACAACGCGCACGTAATCGACAAAATTAAGCAAATGATTGGGGCCTTCATCCCCATCGCCTGCATCGTTTAAAGTGATTCCATCTTCCAACAAATCGATACTCGCCGCAGAACCGTAATTTTTTGAAATGGTGTTTTGTTCAATTTGAATGGCATTGGTTTCGCGGCCTCCCAAAACAACAATACCGCCCAATAAATTGTATTGAATGAGGTTGCGCGAGAACGCCAGGTTCTGGCCGCCAATCAAAATGTCATGGGAACCACGGTTCACCTCAATGCCAAAACCACCCGCCCCAAAGTCATTAAAACAAGGGCCGTCATCGGATTCGAGAATTTCATTTTGATTGGGGCAACCCCCGTTATGCACAATTTCATTCTGAGTAAGAGTGATGTCATGGGCCTGAATGGAAATTCCATTGAGTAAATTCGCGCTCACTTCATTTTCAGAAAACTCATGCCCGCTTCCGGTAATAACAACGCCATCCCCGCGATTGTTCTTGATGGTATTTTTGGTGACCTGATTGGAAGCCCCCGCCAATTCCAAACCCGTGCCCTGCCCTGATGAAACACGGTTCCCTGAAAAATCATTTTCCCGACCTCCCAAATGGATTGAAACCCCCCACGCTTCTTCAACAGAGTTTTCCTTGATACTATTTTCGTTTGAATCCACCCAAAGACCAATCTCACTCCCGCCCAACACCGTATTGTTGGCAACCGTATTCCCCTGTCCGTTCATTTGCGGGAATTGGCGGCTAAACACCTGCGATACCACAATGGGATATTTTACAGCTGCATTCCCATTGAATTTATTTTTTGAGACTTCATTTTCCTGGCCAAACAGACAGACACCAGAGCCCTCACTGTCAACAAAAGTGAAATTCCGGATTTTATGCCGGTTGGAATAAACATTAAGAAGACAAAGCTGCCCCGGAATACGGCCCGGCCCTTCAAGCCGGCTTCCATCCAGAATTGTTTCAACTTCACTTGAGCCGGTGATCGTTACAAGGCCGCGGCAGTCTTGGGGGATGACCAGGGGAGAATCTAATATGATGCGAATTTCATTTAATCGAGTATGCCCAAAAACAATATCATCATCTCCATCATCATCACAGGCGCTCTGTAAAAGAAGGCGCAGCGTTCCATGGCCAACACTGTCTTCGTCTGTTCGAACGGTACGAAGAATGGGGTCGGCCCATGACAACGAAGGGAATAGAGTTAGAGCGGATAGAATAAGAAACAGTTTTTTCATATTATTGGACAAGAATAGACTCGTCGTCTCCCTCCACAGGTAATAAGACTTTGGCCACAAACTCATCTAAAGCCGCCCCTTTTAAGGGTTGTGCTTCATCATTTTTATAAATTTCAAGACGAACAGCGGCTGCACGGAAATAAGGGCTTAAGACATCCACACCCACAGTGTCCGCAAAGTCCTTGTGTACTTCAGTGATGGGATCGGTATCGGGCGTCTGGTTGACAACCTCAAAAAAATCATTGGCTTTATTATCTTTGTTGAATGGAGCCATGAAGGGAACAACCCTACGAACGAGCTCCCCTTTACTATTCATGCGTTCAAGACGATACGGGCAGACATCCTCCATTTTGACGTTCCAGCCTTTTTGTTTGAGCTCTTTTCGGCGGGCTTGATTTTCTTCTGTCAGGTGGGCTTGTCCCAAATTAGGATAAAGAGGATCTTGGTGAAAGATTTCATTTTGATGGAGTAGATAATCAATAACGGCTTGGGCTCTTTGATAAGCCAGTTTTTTTAAAATAGCCCCATACGAGTGCATGTAATCGGCGTCACTTTTAAGATGGGGAATATTGTAGTTACGGGAATAAGCCTTGTCATGCTCATTGGATTTTATGTCGTTGGCGTATCCTTTAACTACGACACGAAACCGGTATTTATCCTGAATGGTTCCCGATTTTTGTTTGTATGCGAGTTTCATGGCGAGGCGGGTACACATCTCTCTAAAGTAATCGAGACCGGGATTCCCAAAACAATCGAATGCAGGGATATCTTTCCTCTTGTCTTTAATATTGTGTGGACTTCCTACTGTAAGCCATTGGCCATCAAGAGAGATTTCACTACTGCCAAACATGAATAGGGTATGATGGGGCATTCGAAAAATGCGGTCTCGTGCCACAGCATGGTCAATGGCGTTCATTAATGCTGGAGCCAAAACCGCTGTTTCTTCCAAGCCGGCTTGTTGAGCCACATCATTGGCCACGGCCTGAAAATGATCGGCTCTTTGGAAATCTGAATTCCGCAACCGGTTCAACTGCTCATCCAGATAGCCTAAAAGTTCTGCTTTGAATTTTTCAACTTTAACCTGATCATTTCCAACCAAAAAAAGATCAAAGCTGGTCTCTATGTAACGACGTAAATCTTTGGCTACTTCTTGATAATAGTCTGCTCTGCTTGAACCGGCGGTTCTTAATTCAGAGTCTCTTAACCTAGAAATTCGTTGATTTAAATAAGTAAGGAGGTCTGCTTTTATTTTTTGACGCTGGTCTTCACTTTTTTGCCTTAAAAACTCATCAAGTGGTTTTGTCAGATCCGGTCCATCCTTTATTTCAGAAGAAGCAGACGGTCTGTTTTCTTCCCGAAATAAGGGAAAAGAGAAAGCCATGCCACCCTCCCATCCTTGACGTTTGTGGGCAGGCCCTCCTTTCAATGTTTTCTCCCAACCATAACCACCCATGGGAGTGGCACATAAGTAATCTGAACAAATATCGACGCCTGCCATCAGGGCAAAAGCCCCATTTCTGGATTCCTCTTCGGGGCTTGGAAATCCACGTCCAAAGTTAAGGGTATTTTCCGCATGTCCCAATCTAAACATGGGAGTTGCATGAAGATTCAAAACATCCCCATACTTTAGAAGGGTTTGTTTCCAACCAAGATCTACGCCATATTCCATGCTATGAGATTCTTCATTGCGCTCTTCGCCTATATAAAAACTGTAGTCTACCTGCCCGAGAACGGCTCCCTCACTTAAATACCATTTGTCAGTTTTAAAAAGACCAAGACTTGCTCCAACACTAAGACGATGATTTTGTCCAAAGGTAGAAGTTTCAGCATAGTCGGCTTCCGCCGTGAGGGAAGGCCGGGAATAAAGATAACCAAAATGTAATTTCCAATCAGTCATAAAATTTTATCCCGCGAAAAACTCGGCCCCTTGGGGCCGAAAATAGGATTGTTTTTTCGGGATGAAACTCGGGGGCTTGCCTCCGAGTTTTTCATCGGGCCACTCCTTCAAACTCGATACTCACGTTTCCGCAATCAGGAGATTGCACCTGGATTGTGCCGTTATGATCCCCGGCGGTTAGATGCCGAAATACCACGGGCACTTCAATTTCCTCTCCAACAGCCAAGCTATATACATTAAGCATGGGAACAACTTCAGGATCGGAAGACAAAAGAGTGAATGTAAGGGGTGTATCAGGATTAGCCGGTGCATTACGATTGTCCGAACGGTTGGCAATGGTAAAGGATCGTTTCAAAACATTCTGGTCACGAACATCCACAGTTCCAAAATCCAGATGAGTGGGATTGATTTGGCAATCGGCAAAACCCACACCTGTTCCAGATAACAAGATGGGTGGAAGTTCCTGATCCGAATTCCCATGAAGTTCAATGGTTCCTTCAATGGGCCCCCGACGCACAGGGAAAAAATCAACCGGAATGCGTGCAATATTTTGGGGAGGTACCGCTGAAATAAAATCCGGCAGATTTCCCCATTTAAACGTATTTCGTAATTGCTCATCCTGCCCTTGGGGGACATCAATGAAATCCAGGCGTGCGGGGGCATCCCCTATGTTTTCAATTTCAATATATTTATGCTGATTTGCCCGCGTTCCAAACCGATTGCCGTTCCCAAAATTGATGTTGGGCTGGCGAATAGTCAAGCGGGTGATTTGCTCGCGTTCCGGATCTGAACTTTGGTCCACCTCGACTCCATCGGAAAGGCCATCCCCATCCACATCGCGATTGTTGGGGTCAAGCCCTCGCGCATATTCATCGGCATCCGATAAGCCATCACGATCGGCATCGCCTTCGGGAACAGGCGGCATATGGGTTGCAACGCCGCAATGTTCGGCCCAGGGAGTTGCCTGCACCCCATAAATAGCACGCACGCGCACACAATAACGCTCCCCAAGTTTGATGGAAAAAACCCCGTCACGGTAAGGCACCACAATAAGGGATGAATCAAAGGGCTGTACCTCTGTATTATAGATGGCATATGGAGGAAAAGGTCCGTCGGAATCGGGTTTGATGTTGACTTCGTAAAAACTTAAATTGGGATCTTGAATGCCGGATGTTTCCACGACCAGCCCATGATGGGCCGGCCCTTGAATGGGTTGCGATTGAACACTTACAATGCGGACCTGCGGGAAAGAAAAAACGGAAGAAGAAAAGCTCATCCCAAAAGAGAACATCAAAATAAAAATCCATGACCACATTCTTCCACCCTTCCAACACTCCCCTTTTCAAAACCCCTACTACATTTCACCCCTTCATTAATCAAGGACAAACTACTTGAAAAATAACATTATTTTTGACGCGTTGCATGAAGGGTGTGGGGGCGCGCCAAGGGGCGCCCCTACGAAATCGTTCATCATGATCAGTTCATTCAGCAAACTCGAATGGCGCCAATTGCGGGCGGGGAGACCCCGCCCCTACGATAATCAACTAATCCGCAGATGATTTGATCAGACTTAGACTTTTAAGGGGTACCTTTTGTACACCCTCAATGACCATATCCACAATCACACGGGCCTGTTTTGCTTTACGATCAATTCCAACAACCACACCCGTTGAATCCATTGTTCCCTTGCTCCCACCCAACAATGTTATCTCCGTTTTAACACGTACATGGGACCCTACGGCAATTTTGTCTTTAACAGGAGGACGAACAAGTGTCAGGGCTGATTCCTCGAAGCACTCGATACGGCGAGATCGACTAAAATAAACACCAACACCATCTAGCACCGTATAAGGACAATTGGATCCAACAAAAAAACCTTCCTGGCCTGATGGCGTTTTGACACGCGAGCCCCATTTGAGTGAAACTCTTTCAGAAATTGGCTTGGCTCCTTCAGGCAGAGTTTCAAAAAGACGCTTGGGATCAACACAAGCAGTATAAGTTGATGCACCACTTGTATGCTCAAAAGCCACGGTTCCCTTTCGACACTCCTCAGAACTGCGAACCCCTTCGGTATAATACTTGTAAGAAACATAAAAAACGGGCTTATTTGCCGTCACGCCTGCATCTGGTTCTGCCATAAATTTTCCTTTCAAAACTAAAATTAAGACAATGAAGAACCCCGTGGCAAGCCACGGGGTATCAAGCTCGGCTCCGCCGAG